>NZ_CP032138.1:0-16399 GCF_002165295.2 Acinetobacter sp. WCHAc010052
CCTCGATCAAGGGGCATTTCTAACAATCATTTAACATAAAATTTCTTATGTGAAGTAACCTGAATGCAGCGGTGCCCCATTGGGGGCGCGTTGAGATAAGCCTCTTTTAGATAACTTTAGCAACTCGATAGACAGTTGCAACTCCACAATTCACTGCTTTGGCAATTTCTTCCTTAGTCATATTGCCAACTACTAGCAATTCTTTTATTCGTTTATGTTTAGCCTCATTTGCCTTCTTGCCTGTTGGTTTGTAACCCGAACGTGCCAGGCCCTGCTTAATACGTTCTATACGTTTCTCATTGTCTAGGCGGGCCATTGTTGCCAGAAGATCAATCAACATATTGTTGATGAGTTCCAAGATTGAATGAGTAATGCTGTCACTGGTTTGAATCATTTGGTAGGTAGTAGGAAGATCTGCTACGACTAAACGAAGTCCCTTCTCCTGGATCCTGCGCTTCAGCTCTTGAAAATCTCGTTGGGTTAGGCGTGATAAGCGGTCAATACTTTCAACTAACAATGTGTCACCTTGATTTGCTTCTGACAGTAGCTTATTCAATTCAGGTCGGTCTAACTTCGTACCACTATAGTTTTCCACGTACACAATGGTTTCACCCAAATTCAAGTTTTGGTTTAGATCCTGAAGAATCTGCAAAGCCCTTTCTGCATCTTGATCTTTAGTTGAAGCTCGTAGATAAATACGTGTATTCATTTCTATCATTTAATCTTAATTCTATTAGATTAATGATAATACTATCATTTAATTATTGCATTAAGTCTAATGATAGATATTGTATGCGATTTGGCTCGCTATCATTCAGGTATAGTCTTTTGATAAAAAAAGCATGACTAAAAGCCATGCCTTGGGAATTCGTATAACGTGTATTATGTTAATTTTAGAGAATCTTAAAAAATACTTTTATGAAAAATAAAATTGAAGATTTAAAATCAACAATTCAAGAACTAATAGAATTGTTTGAAGAACAGAATTTAGAACATTGGGCAGAAATGTATAAAAGAATACTGTTCTATATTGATGATGATCTAGAATACGCAAAATATAAAATACAAAGTACCATTGGAGGAATGGGATCAATGGATGATATCGTTTTATATCGCAATGGTGATCCACTTATCAAAGAAAACAATCGTTTGGATTACTTAAGAAGTAAATTATATGTTTTTTGCGAAAGCTAAATTATTCTTAATATCGCTAATTTAACATAATGGCGATTATACGAATCTAAAAATGGGAGTCTTTAGCTCCCATTTTTATTGTTAAACATTGAATCCTATATGTTTTCCTGTTGGAAGCTCTACATCAATACGGAGCTTCCCGCCCATTGCCTCAACATACTTTTTCATGGTTGAAATCTTAAGATCATTGCCACGATTTTCTATTGCTGAAAGCGATGGCTGTTTTATTCCCAAAGTTTCAGCAAGTTCCTTTTGAGAGATTTCAAGTTCTTCACGAATAAGATGAAGCTGATTTTCTAGCAGTAATTCATCTGCCATTTTTTGAATACGGGCTTGGCTCTCTGGAGAGCGGCTAGCTAACAATTCTTGCAGAGTCTTAGCCATTAGATTTATCTCCTAGGGTGGTGAGATGAAGTTGGTATTGTTCATCTGCAATATCCAGCATGTCTTTATAAAAACGCTTTTTACTGCCTTTATCAGCAATACATAGAACAATAGCCTGTCGTAAAGGATCAAATGCGAAGAAAGCTCTCAGTGGTTTACCTCGATGTTGAACACGAAGCTCTTTCATGTTGGTAAATTTAGAGTCATAGACAGTATCTACTAAAGGGCGGCCTAAACTTGGTCCTTGCTGCTGTAGAACAACTAGGGCAGCCAGAACCTTCTCTTGTGTTGATTCGTCTTGCTGTTCAAGCCATTCATTAAATAGATCTGTCGTAATGACTATCCACATACCACAACCAAAATATAGATTATAGTCTATATTTTAGGAGCATTATGCTTGTTTTGCAAATGAGAAATGATAGGCAATAAAAAACCCCAGCATCCTGCCGGGGTTTTTCATATTGGGGTCGTTTGCGGGAAGGGGCGGAATCCTACGCTAAGGCTTTGGCCAGCGATATTCTCCGGTGAGATTGATGTGTTCCCAGGGGATAGGAGAAGTCGCTTGATATCTAGTATGACGTCTGTCGCACCTGCTTGATCGCGGCCGCGATAGCTAGATCGCGTTGCTCCTCTTCTCCATCCGCGTTCCAAGCTGCGGAAAGGCACCCATAAGCGTACGCCTGGTCGAGCAGGCGACGCGGATCGACGTCCAGCGCACGAGAGAATGCGTCCGCCATCTGTGCAATGCGTCTAGGATCGAGACAAAGGTCGTCTCTGTCAGCCGGATCGTAGAACATATTGGCGGCGCCAAAGCCCACTTCACCGACCAGACCGACGGGATCTATCACCAGCCAGCCGCGACTGGAGAACATGATGTTTTCATGATGCAGATCGCCATGTAGCCCACGCAGTTCCGAGGCATTGCTCATCATTTGATCGGCTATAATCGCCGCGTGGACGTAGTCAGTTTGACAACCTGCGTTTTGATCATCGCGCGCCCGCTGAAACAAAGCTGCAAAGCGATCCCGGATCGGGAGAAGGGCAGAAGGCAGGGGTTCCTCAGATGCGGCATACAGCTTCGCCATTAGTTCCGCTGCAATTTCGGTCGCCTGGTAGTCGCCGTGCTCGGCAACGATGTGAGAGAGCATTCGCTCCCCGGCATATTCGAGCAACATCAGATTGTTCTCACGACCGAGCAACCGGACTGCTCCCCTCCCATTGCGCCATACCAGATAGTCGGCCCCGCGCAGTTCATCAGCAATGTCTTCTATAGGTTTCAATCCCTTGACGATTGCAGGAGTCCCGTCTGGCAATGAAACTTTCCAAACGAGGCTGGAAAAGGTGTCCGCAATGAGAACAGGTTGCGAAACGTGCCAATGAGCAGGAAAAACAGGCGGCATGAACATCAACCCCAAGTCAGAGGGTCCAATCGCAGATAGAAGGCAAGGCGTTCGCGGTCGGGGGCTTCGATCCCCAATACATTGAATAGGACAGCGAAGGCGCGCTCTGCTTCATCTGGCGCTGCCCAGTTCTCTTCGGCGTTAGCAATCATGAGTGCCAAATCGGCATAGCGATCTGCTGTTCCGAGCCGCCCAAGGTCGATCAGACCCGTGCATTGAAGAGTTTTAGGGTCCACCATGAAGTTCGGCATGCAGGGATCACCATGGCAAACAACCATATCGGTGCGCTCTTGGTCGAGCCGCACCGGTAGCTCTCGTTCGACACGAGCCAAAAGATCGAGCTGCGGCGTACTCTTGTCCTCGTCCGGTAAGAAGTCGGGATTGACGGCATTGCGGGACACCACATCAACGGCGCGTCCGAACATTCGCGACAGCCTGCGCTCAAACGGACATTGATCAACCGATAGGCTGTGAACAGCGCCAAGTTGCTGCCCCATTGACGGCCACGCTTTGAGCAAATCCGCTCCAGACAGATCAGCCGCCGGTACTCCCGGAATTGCCGTTATCACCAAGCATGCACCCTCCTGTTCCTCCTGCCAGTTGATGACCTCGGGGCAAGCCACACCTCGACCTTTGAGCCAAATGAGGCGGTCACGCTCTCCAGCGAGCTCACCGCGGCGGGAAGCAGGTGCGATTTTCGCGAAGGCATGCCCGTCACCACGTCGAAAAACAAAATCACCAGATTCTCCGCCTCTGACAGGCAACCAGTCAGAATGCGATTCACCAAAAAAAATATTAGTTCGATTCAATGGAGGTTCCTTCAGTTTTCTGAGGCTTTGTTGCACAAAGATTTGAAATGCAAAGCGCCCCTAATTGATCCAAATTTAAGGCGTAACTTGGGTAAGGTCGATTATCCTGTCGTCGGGTCGCCCTCAAAGGGGACATGCCTGCTGAACCGCGAATATAGAGAAATATCCCGAATGTGCAGTTAACGAATTCTTGCGGTTTCTTTCAGCGCCGCCAATACCGCCAGCCCGTCGCGCAAGGGGCGCGGCTCGTGTGTGCGGATGAAGTCAGCTCCACCTGCGGCGGCGGCAAGCTCTGCAGCGAGTGTCGCGGCCCCGACATCCCCCGGACCACGGCCTGTGAGCGCGCGCAGAAAGGATTTGCGCGAAACAGACAGAAGCACCGGCAAATCGAAGCGCAGCCGCAATTCATCGAACCGCGCCAGCACCGAGAGCGAGGTTTCGGGAGCAGCCCCCAGAAAAAACCCCATGCCGGGATCAAGGACAAGGCGGTTGCGTTTGATACCGGCACCCGTCAGCGCCGCGATGCGCGCGTCAAAGAACGCCGCAATGTGATCCATGATGTCGCCAGCGGGTGCCTCGCGCCGATCTGCCTGCCCGTCTTGCACCGAATGCATAACGACGAGTTTGGCAGATGATTTCGCCAATTGCGGATAGAACGCAGCGTCTGGAAAACCGCGAATATCATTGAGATAGGCCACACCACGCGACAAGGCATAGGCTTGCGTCGCGGGTTGATAACTGTCGAGCGAGACGGGAATGCCATCTGCCTTGAGCGCGTCCAGCACCGGCGCGATACGCGCGATTTCTGTGTCGGACGAAACAGGCGCGGCGTCGGGATTGCTGGATGCCGGACCGAGGTCGATCACATCTGCCCCCTCGGCCATCAGCTTACGCGCCTGCGCAATGGCTGCGTCTGGCGCCAGATACCGGCCTCCATCGGAGAAACTGTCCGAGGTTATGTTGACGATGCCGAAAATGATGAGCGATTTATTCATGGGGGCTTCTATAATAATAATAATCGAGCATGAGTCTCATACGGATGCTCGGGTCGAAAGGGAATCCCCAGGCGAGTAACCTGTTTGCGGTGATCTGAACCGTACCGGGTTTGTCGGAGACTTTTTTATTTAAGTTAGGCCACCTGACCTAACGGATTAATTTTATCATAGTACATTGCTTCAAAATCAAAAGGTGGCACATAACCGGATGAAAAAAGGCTTACTTTCATGGGCTTTTTGATTATCGATTTAACATAAAATCTCTTATACGAAATTTGCATGTTAGAACCTATTCAAAGTCCGTATTTAATAGCTTCTCTTAGCGGATTTACTCATTTTCAAGCACTTGTAAGTAAAGCTCATCCGCTTTTTGAGCAATGGCTTTGCCATTCTCACGCATTTCTAATTCTTTAGCTACATAGGCTTGAATCGGTATGTTGTAATAGCCACCACCATAGTAGTCTTTAATGAGTTTCAAAGGCACTTCCACACCATATTCATCAAAAAGATTACGTCTGTAATTATATTCATGGATCGTATCCGCATAGGTCGGCAATCGGGGTAGATAGGTCAAGTGTGGTGTAGCAATTTCCATCTGCATCCATGTTTTCTGCTTCTTAGACCTGTACTTTAAAAAACGCTGTGCAAAATGGATAATCTGCCCTGCTTGGGAACGGCTTGCTTTGAAAACAGACCATGTTTCAACCATCAGGAATAGATTTTTAATGTCGGCTCGGTTCTTCTCTGCTAGAGAACTATTTTTTTGACTAGCCAATTTATTAATAGAATCAGTAAATTTAGTTTTAATTTTTTCAATACTTTGCTTTGTATATCGCCAAGTCCACGTATAAGCCCTTACTCTGTCTTTGTAGTCTTTTTCATCACCCAAGATGAGCTGTTTATAAGTCTTATGCGTATCTCTAAAAAGCTCCATAGTCACCAGGGCAGTAGGTTTGACAGCAATTGGATTTTTTAAGACAAATTGTTTTGGCTCATTATCTTTGAAGTAGTCTGCAATCAAGGTCTTTTCTGCTGAGATCGAATCAAGATCCCACTTAAAGCCTTTGTACTTCTCTTTAAGAGTCTGAATCTTCAAACGCTCCGACTCTTTGGCAAGTTTATTAATCTCAATACCGTTGAAAGTATTGAAATCTCTACTTGTAGGCGTAGTGAATAAGCAATACAGAAACCATTTATTTTCATTAAAGACATCTCTTTGCACGATCATCGTGCAAATAGGATGACCCTTTTCTAGGCGGTAAGAACGCTGTCTTGGTGAAATACCCAACTCATAACGCTCTGTCATCTTATCCAAAACGGATTCAATGGATTTCTTAGAACTGTCGTACTCAAAGCTGAAATAAAAATATGCGCCATTGGCAACATGGTCAGCGAGCCGTTGCATTGTAAATTTTGTGTGTGGACTAAAAATTATCATCCAAAATATTTCCAATCATTGTTATCAAGGGTTAATTCACAAAATACGCTGTTTTTTGATCAAAAACTAGCATTGTAATCGAGTAAAAGGATTTTTGGTTTTTAGCTGTTTTTTGCTTTTTCCATAGCGAAGCTATGGTGAACTTGCGAAGCAAGTTTTAAGGACTTCTAGACGGTGTTTGTAAGAGGGTAATAAGTAGTTCCATGCGAATGCACCTAGACAGCATATTTTTTGTGCATTATGATTTTCTCATCAGTTGTGAAGTGTGTCTGACCAACGCACCTAAAAGACCTAACCGTTTTTTAGTGTGCCGTTAGGCACACTAAAAATTTTGATTTTCAACAGCTCACAGTGGAAAGGTTGACAGCCTGAAAACTGCTTGACGAAGCGGACTGCTGCGGAAACGTAGCTCGGTACGCTTTGATGAGGGCTGATGAGGGGTGGCTTTTGCCTACCCTCAAATTCTACTCAATCCACTTCATTGTTGGTTCTTGAAGTTGGGCGACAAGGAAACGGAATCACCGAAAGGTGGCGAATGGGTTAAACCCCATTCTAGGCTGAAAGGGCTGAAATCCTGCTTTTGAAGAAATAGTGAGTGAAATCCATAGATGGAGAGTAGCGTTAATAACTACCGTTCTTCGCTGAATCTTTATGGTTTGGCGAGGTGCGTGGCACACACGATGGCTTCTGCGGTATTCGAGAGGGTACAGGCGATCAAGGTGAAAGCTGGCGAGAGTGGCACTTTTGGGTCAGGTGGTGAATTTGTCGTGATGACATTCCATTTTGGCTCGAAAGGTCGATGTATAGCTTAAACGTGTTAAAGGTGGGGAGAGATCCTCATCGACTGTGCTAAGTAAGTGTTCTACCCATGATGATATTTTTTAAGCTGCGGAATCGGTATTTTGGAACTGCGTACCGAAAAGCAAGGAAAAAGCTTAGAAACTTAGTGGATGAACGTACTGCTTGTTAAGACTTCAATTGATAACTTGGGACGCACTTTTATGTCATTAGGTTTTGTCACCTAAGTTTTTGAATAACTAAATTTTTAGTTATCGACATAGATGTGTTGGAGCGATCTTTAGTAGCGCATATAAGGCAGATTTTTGCCGAAGTTGTACTGTAATAATTCTGAATAAGTTGTTGTTTTTATTTGTAAAATAGATAGTAATCTATAATTACAGGTAAAATTGATAATCAATAAGAATTTTCTTTTGAGTTGTTTTATCAAAAGTTGGTTAAAAAACCATAGCTACCGTTGTCAGAAATGACTTGTTAAGGGAATCGTGGTTTTGCGAAAGAGTGATGTTGAGGCTATAGGGGACTGTAGTTGAGTGTGTTACTTCCTGCATGGTCATAGTGCTTGAAGGCTGTGGATTTAAAGCCACAGGAGAGTCAAAAAGGTTAAATGGGGATTGGTCTCCCCTGCTGTTCGAGTTGGTCGCTCGAACTAAACTAAACTTCTGAAGACATAGTTTTTCGAGGTTGTTATCCACCATAGGATAAATATTTTCTGATTTTATGAATAAAATTAGCGTTTTAAAGTTTGGTGTTGGTTGGTTGGCAATCGGCACTTCGACAAAATTTTACGGTGCATACGTTATAAGCATTTTTTAGACCCCCTCGGATATTCTTGCCAACAGAATATCGAAACGAGGTGGGTTGTCTAAATGCTCACCATTTGCGTTTTAAGGCACTTTAAACTAAAACCTATAGGTAGAATAGGAATGACCAATAAAACGCCAAATACAGCAAACCATGCGCTATAAATCCACATCTCTTGGTGTATCTTGCTCTCGATCTGTCATAAAATCTTCTAACCCTGTTGGGTCATCATGGTTTTTAAAGAACTCCTCCCAAGTTACTTCACAAAAGACACCATCTTCATTGGCTCTAAACCATCGTGGTTTGTTGAAGTTCTTCATCGAGAGAGAAACCAAATCTTCATCTTTTTTATCTTTGCTCATCTCAGATCCTCTTTAGCGAGTGTCTACGAGCGACACAACGAAAATTTGCGCCTAGACTCCCTGAAAAACTGCTTTTTAAAATATTTGCTTCAACAAATTGAAAGTAGATCACATGCTGATCTTTGCACCTAGACCGAGCGAAGCGAGCATAAAAAACTTATGAGCGAAGCGAATTCCGAGTTGCTTTTGCCTTTTCTTAAAGTAACAAGAATATTAACTAAAAATTGCCCCACGAATCGAGCGAAAGCGAGATTCAATAGAGTTTGAGCGTAGCGAAAACCAAGGGCAATTTTTCATTTATTTTTTCATTTACTAATTTTAAAAGCTTTATTAAAAGCTTTTAATAGCTTTTAAAAAGCTTTTAAAAAGCTTTACGGCCAGTCTCAATGTATTGCTATATCAGTGTTTCAGACACTAAAGTGGGGGCGAAATGTTAGGTTTTTGACTTTAAGTGGGGGCGAAATGTTAGGTTTTTGACTTTAAGTGGGGGCGAAATGTTAGGTTAGTGGGGGCGAAATGTTAGGTTAGTGGGGGCGAAATGTTAGGTTAGTGGGGGCGAAATGTTAGGTTAGTGGGGGCGAAATGTTAGGTGGTAATCAAGATATGCTTGACTTAATAAGTGGGGGTAAGTAGCATTGAAAATACCACCACATAATAGAAGAATAGTGATTTTAGATGGCTGTATCATTAAAGAAAATTAAAAATTTTGAGGAACATGACAAATCTCTTTTTCCTCTTTCAGCACCTGCCAAACGTTATCCAAAAGACTATGCTGTCTTTCAAAATATTTTCTGGCAATTGAAGCATGAGAAATCACCAAAAGACGATATTCTAAAATTGCTATTCTTTTTTAGCCCTAAAGTTCGGCTAGCATCAGATCCCAATGAAACAACAGAATTCACTGTAACAGCTAAAGAATATGCTGAATTGACGGGCTTAAAGCCAAGCAGTGCTTATGTAGCCTTAAACCGAGTAGTAGATGCTCTCTACGACCACAGTGTAGTTTTTTATCATCCTGGAAAAGATCGAGATATTCGAACAAGACTCATTAGTACATGCTCATACAAGGATGGATGTTTTTATATTTCTTTCACGCATTTTGCCCTATACATTATGTATGTTTTTAATAAACAAAATTCGTATACAAAATTTAAAGTTAAATCGGCTGTTGCCTTACATGGTCACGGTTTAAAACTTTACCCATTCTTGGTACAAAATGAATTTCGGTCTAATTTCGATGTATCCATCAAAGAATTAAAAAGTGCTTTAGGTCTGGCAGAAAATTCATACCCAGAATATAGAGATTTCAAAAGTACTATTCTTAAACCCCACATTGATGACATTAACTCTAAAACAGAACTTACTATTGAGTTTAAAGCAGTCAAGAAAGAAGGACGCAAAGCTAGTCATGTTAATTTTATAGTTAGAAAAAAGAAAACTATTGGAGCTAATCAACAAAGTGAAACTGGTAGTAACCAAGAGCAAAATAAAATAACTGCAAAAATGGTTTATTTAACGATAATTCAAAGTGAAGAATTGAGCTTGAGATTCAAAGAATCTGGTGAGACTACAGACGAATTAGTAGAAAGAATAAAAATTGATTTTAAAAATAACGAAGGTAATAGATGGATTGAAAAACTAGCAGAATTCAATATCGACTTTACTATTGAACAAAAAGTTTGAAAAATTGCTGCTATACCTAGAAAAGTACGATTTAATTCAAAATAAGATATATGTTCAGCTAAGATGTTCAGATGAACATGCTTAAACACGCGCTGAGGGATTACATTGAACAAAACAAAATTTAGCATAATGGACGCAAGTAAAGCTTTTAAAAAATCAAGAACAACAATCTATGAATCTATAAAAAGTGGTGAATTATCAAGAGATCATGATGGACTTATAGACTTATCGGAACTTATCAGAGTTTATGGCAATCCAGTCAGTGTTCAGTCCAGTACACGTACTGAACAAGTCCAGAAGGATGTACAGGTACACGTTCAGTCTGAAATTGAAAATGTATTAAAAGATCAAATTTCTTTACTCAAAAATCAGTTAGATTTAGCAAATCAAAGAGAAAAGTCTTTGATGCAACATATTGAAGATCTCACTCATAGAATTGAGTTTAAAGGCACGTTAGAACAGCCAAAACAAGAAAATACTAGTAAGCTAAATGAATCTACTAATCTAAATATAGCAACAGATCCTCGGCCAGAGATTGAGTCGAACTATGACGCATTGACTACTTTTGGGGAAGACAACAAGCGTATACCTATTCCTGAACACGTTGAACCGGAACCTAAAAAAAGGGGATTATTGGGCCGTTTAGCTCGGGCAGTTTTTACAGATGAGTAAGGTTTTATTGTTATTTTTAGCTAAACAAAAGTGTGGAACATTGCTTACTTATTAAGCGTGGAACGTGAAAAGTCATAAAAAAAGCCCAATCGGGTGTGATTGGGCTTTTCAATACGAAATAAACTATTGAATTAAAACAAATAATTTAGAGCATTTCGTATAACGTGTATTATGTTAATTTTAGATAAACTATAGAATCCATTAGTTTTTAAACCAATAAATTAAATATTTTATGGAACTCCAGAATATTTATTCAGGCGATACTTAAGCAATAAGGGTAGGGTGATTACATAAAGTATTGCAGCTAATGCCCATACCATTCCAGGAGCTGATGCCTGAGTCATAAAATAGAGGCTAGTAACTAATACAGGACCAATTATAGCCCCCAGACTATTAAAACTGCTTAATAGCCCTTGTAATTCACCTTGTCTTTCATCACTAATACCTCTGGACATCATTGCTTGCAAAGCAGGAACGGCTACTCCACCAAGGGCAAACAATGGTAACAACGCAAAAGGCACCCATTCTTCAACAGCAATAGATAAAAGAAGTAAACCAATTGCATCGCAAGCTATTCCACATAACAACGTATTTTTCTCTCCAAACCTCTTTACCATAGGGGCGATAGCAAAAGCCTGTGCAATAGAATGGCATATTCCATAACTAGCAAGGGAAACACCTGCAATAAATATACTCCAGCCATAACGATCCTGCCCATAGATAACCCATAAAGTTGCGGGGACTTGTGAAACCAATGTGATAATTAAAAAGATACCAAGCAATGGAGCCATATTAGGTTGAGTGATCAAATAGGATAATTTCTTTAATATTGATTGCTCCTGAACCTTCTCAGTCATTTTATTGCTGTGTTTTGATTCTTTTAATAAGACTGCTGTCATTATTAAAAGAATCCCATTCATAAAAGCAGCAGCAAAGAACGGTGCATGTAAGTTCCATTCACCCAAAACTCCACCTATTACCGGACCCGCTATAAACCCAATACCAAAGACAGCTCCAAGGAGACCAAACCTTTTTGCACGCTCATGGGCTGGAGTAATATCTGAAACATAAGCTGTTGCAACAGCCATGTTGGCACCTGTAATTCCCGCAAAAATACGACCAATATATAGCCACAATAGAGAAGGAGCAGCAGCCATTAGGAGATAATCAGCCGTTGCACCAGCAATTGAAATAATTAATACAGGTCGACGTCCAAATCGGTCACTCAACGCTCCAAGGATAGGTGCAAAAATGAACTGCATCAGAGCATACACAGCTAATAAAGCACCATAGTGAACACCGCCTGCTTCAGCTCCAGCCAATGACCGTAATAATTCAGGCAAGATCGGCATAATTAAACCAATCCCAACAGCATCCAGAAATATAGTGATTAAAATCACGCTCAATGATTTCTTCACAAATGCCTTCTCTAGCAATGATAGAATTAATATTCTCTCACACACTCCCTATCAGTGATAGATTTATGAGTAAAAAAGATATTGCACCTCAACGTCTGACACGTGAAATAGTCCTGCGTACCGCATTGGATATGTTGAATGAAGAAGGCATAGATTCAATAACCACACGCAAGCTAGCTCAACGATTGGGTATTAAATCTCCAACTCTATATTGGCATTTCAAGAATAAATCCTTGTTAATGGAAGCAATGGCGGAAACCATTATAAATGAACACCATTTAGTTTCTTTACCCATCGATGGGATGACATGGCAAGATTGGTTGCTCGCTAATTCTGTAAGCTTTCGTCGAGCACTACTAGCTTACCGTGATGGTGCTCGTCTACATGCAAGAACTAGCCCCAGTCAAGGACATTTCAACACGATTGAGGCCCAAGTTGCGCTGTTATCTCATGCTGGGTTTTCTCCTGTTGAAGCAGTTGCATTACTTATGACATTAGGAAGGTTTATTGTTGGGTGGGTCCTTGAGGAGCAGCAAGAAGAAATAAGATCAGACCCACCATTCGAAGCCGATCCAACTATATATCCACTCATGCTCCAAGGAGTGAATACCTTACAAAATATGAATGCGGATGACATTTTTGAAAATGGGATTCGTATGGTGATTATCGGTGCTGAAAGACAACTTGATATTAAAATGCAAACTTAACTCTATACTGCTTTAAGCAACTGTTCTATTTAGTAATAAAGCTTTTATCCTTAATTATTTAACATAATGGCTGTTATGCGAAACGAGATCTACCAGCTCTCGTTTTTTGTTATGGAAACTGCTAAAATTCAAATACGCCATTGACGTATAAAGAGTCCATGTTATTTATTGAAACCAGCATCTTTACCAAGCAAATTAAAGACCTTGTATCTGATGAGGAATATCGTCAACTTCAGCAAGATCTTTTGGTACAGCCTGATAGAGGTGACCTAATCAAGAATGGCGGTGGTATTCGCAAAGTACGTTGTGCTCAAGGTAACAAAGGGAAAAGTGGTGGGATACGGGTGATTTATTATTGGGTCACCGAGGATGATCAGATCTTTTTCTTAGTGGCTTATCCAAAATCAGTAAAAGATAATTTAACAGATAAGGAAACCGCCATTCTGCACCAACTCGTGAAGGAGCAATTTCATGGATAACAACTTATTTGATGACTTGGTTGCTTCAATCAAAGAAGCTGGAGCTATCAAACGTAAAGAAGTTAAAGCAAGCCGAGTTACAGAACTCGAATTGCCTGATATTAAAGAAGTACGTGAAAAAACTGGCTTGAGCCAAAATGAATTTGCTGCACGTCTACATATTAGCCCCCGTACCCTGCAAAATTGGGAACAGGGACGACGCTATCCAACTGGACCAGCAGCTACATTGATTCGAATTTTAGATGCTCACCCAAGCCTTATTTGAAAAAATTACTTAAAAAATGGGAGCTTAAGGCTCCCATTTTTATTTCGTATAAGGTGTATTATGTTAATTTTAGAAAATCTTCACTACTATTATTTTAAAATAAGCCTTATATCCAAGCATAAAACAAGGTTGTCTAGACTTCTTTTAACAGTAAAGTTATCATAAAACTGAATTTTATTTTTTAGGTAAGTTTATGCATTCTATCCGCATTCGTTAAGACACAACTATTTGCATAGTGACACTATTTTATAATGGTGGGCTTTTGTTGTGTCTTTAAGAATATATGCGGATATATAAAGTAAAAGTATGCTTAATTTATAAGTATGCTTTTAGTGCATAGTTTCCAGTTATAACTTAATTGACTAGCTATTTGTCCACCCTGTGGATGAATAGCTTTTTTTTTGGGAGGACACTGTGATGCTAGCTTTTGTTTTCACCTAAATCCTGTTTGCTGCATAAAAAATTTCAAGAGCTAAACAGGAGTAAATAAAAATGAGTTTAATTATTAAAGCGAGAAACATACGCTTGGATTATGCTGGGCGTGATGTTTTGGATATTGATGAATTGGAAATTCACTCTTATGACCGTATTGGTCTTGTGGGTGATAACGGAGCAGGAAAGAGTAGTTTACTCAAAGTACTTAATGGCGAAATTGTTTTAGCCGAAGCGACATTACAGCGTTTTGGTGATTTTGCACATATCAGCCAACTGGGCGGAATCGAAATAGAAACGGTCGAAGACCGGGCAATGTTATCTCGCCTTGGTGTTTCCAATGTACAAAACGACACAATGAGTGGCGGAGAGGAAACTCGTGCAAAAATTGCTGCCGCATTTTCCCAACAAGTACATGGCATTCTAGCGGATGAACCAACCAGCCACCTTGATCTCAATGGAATAGATCTACTTATTGGTCAACTTAAAGCATTTGATGGAGCATTACTTGTTATCAGTCATGACCGATATTTTCTTGATATGGTTGTAGACAAGATATGGGAGTTAAAAGACGGTAAAATTACGGAATATTGGGGTGGTTACTCGGATTACTTGCGTCAAAAAGAAGAAGAGCGACAACACCAAGCCGTAGAATATGAGCTGATGATGAAGGAACGGGAGCGATTAGAATCTGCTGTGCAAGAAAAACGCCAGCAAGCTAATCGATTAGACAATAAGAAAAAAGGAGAAAAATCCAAAAACTCTACCGAAAGTGCTGGACGACTTGGGCATGCAAAAATGACTGGCACCAAGCAAAGAAAACTGTATCAGGCAGCTAAGAGTATGGAAAAGCGTTTGGCTGCATTAGAAGATATTCAAGCACCAGAGCATTTGCGTTCTATTCGTTTTCGTCAAAGTTCAGCCCTAGAACTGCACAATAAGTTCCCGATTACGGCAGATGGTCTGAGCTTAAAATTTGGTAGCCGTACTATCTTTGATGACGCTAACTTTATAATACCGCTTGGCGCTAAAGTCGCTATAACTGGATCGAATGGAACAGGGAAAACGTCCTTGTTAAAAATGATATCAGAACGTGCTGATGGATTAACCATATCTCCAAAAGCTGAAATTGGCTACTTTACACAAACAGGATATAAATTTAACACGCATAAATCTGTGCTCTCCTTTATGCAGGAAGAGTGCGAGTACACAGTTGCGGAAATTCGTGCAGTATTGGCTTCAATGGGGATCGGAGCGAATGATATTCAAAAAAACTTATCCGACTTATCGGGAGGTGAAATCATCAAACTGCTTTTATCCAAAATGCTTTTAGGAAAATATAATATTTTGCTTATGGATGAACCAGGAAACTATCTTGACCTAAAAAGTATTGCCGCATTAGAAACAATGATGAAGTCCTATGCAGGAACTATTATCTTCGTATCTCATGACAAGCAATTGGTCGATAATATTGCTGACATTATCTACGAGATCAAAGACCACAAAATCATCAAGACTTTTGAGAGAGATTGTTAATGATAGCCAATCTAATCCGAACATTAATTATTGAACTCTTTAAAGGAAATTAAAAATGACAATTCAAGATATTCAATCACTTGCTGAAGCACACGGCTTGTTGCTTACGGACAAAATGAATTTCAATGAAATGGGCATTGATTTTAAGGTCGTTTTTGCTCTTGATACAAAGGGGCAACAATGGTTGCTGCGTATTCCTCGTCGTGATGGCATGAGGGAACAAATCAAGAAAGAAAAACGCATTTTAGAATTGGTAAAAAAACATCTTTCTGTAGAGGTTCCTGATTGGAGAATTTCATCTACAGAATTAGTGGCTTATCCCATACTTAAAGATAATCCTGTTTTAAATTTGGATGCTGAAACCTATGAAATAATTTGGAATATGGACAAAGATAGCCCGAAATACATAACATCTTTGGCAAAAACCTTATTTGAAATCCATAGTATTCCTGAAAAAGAAGTTCGGGAAAATGATTTGAAAATTATGAAACCTTCAGATTTAAGACCTGAAATAGCAAACAATTTGCAGTTAGTAAAATCTGAAATTGGTATAAGTGAGCAATTGGAAACCCGCTACAGAAAATGGTTGGATAATGATGTTCTATGGGCAGATTTCACCCAATTTATACATGGCGATTTATATGCTGGGCATGTACTAGCTTCAAAGGATGGAGCTGTTTCAGGCGTTATTGATTGGTCAACAGCCCATATAGATGACCCAGCGATTGATTTTGCTGGGCATGTAACTTTGTTTGGAGAAGAAAGCCTCAAAACTCTAATCATCGAGTATGAAAAACTAGGGGGTAAAGTTTGGAATAAACTATATGAACAGACTTTAGAAAGAGCAGCGGCCTCTCCTTTGATGTATGGTTTATTTGCCTTAGAAACTCAAAATGAAAGCCTTATCGTTGGAGCAAAAGCTCAGTTGGGAGTTATATAATTTAAAAATATGATTGCTGAGAACTGCCTTGTTTTGAAACTTGGTTGGCTTTAATTAGTTTTTAGTATTCTTTATAGAAAATG
>NZ_CP032142.1:0-39365 GCF_002165295.2 Acinetobacter sp. WCHAc010052
CCCTGCACACGCATTAGCTCACTCACTAGGTCGGCAATCTCAAGGAGGGTTTCCCCAACGTCTTATTTATGCCAGTTCCTAGCGTATTCCCTGCGTCCCCGCCTATTGTGCGTTCATCAGCAAGCGGGCGTTTTACACTGGCTAGGTGCTTAACTCTTGCGTTGGTGATACTGCCGTCACTTGTATCCTCCTGCTACACCAACCGTCTTTAAAACTCTATGCCATTGTTGACCCATTTAAGGCAATGCACTTACAAACATAAAGTTTTATAAAACACAGGAGTAGACGAAGCTCGGCAAATAAACAATGCGCTTATTTGATACACGAATAGACACTAAATTAACGAAGTTTTTTCATTGTATGACTTGCAAAATCTAATATAAATGCAATAATAGAGTTCAGGTACAAGCCTTTCAGGTGAAATCATAACGGTCGCCAAACCTTATGATCTTCGTTAGATGATGTTTACCGCATCAAATAACTGTGTACCGAAGAATATAGAACATAGCCCCGATAGTTGCAAGACTATCGGGGCTTTTTCTTTGTGCGCTATTTCACAATTTCCCTATAACAATCAAAAACTTTTTTTTGCTATTTATTGAAATATCATAGAGTTATAACTCTAAATCACCCTAAATAAAGGGTATCACCACACGCTTAATTATTATTCATAAAATCAAAATAAATTAACTATCGCCCTCTGTGCCTGCGGGAACGGTAGCCCTTACCTACAGTCGGTTGATTGCTCAAAGCTTTACTTAGCATTGGGTATGCTGAAGCATTCCCAATACGTGCATAAACTTTCGAGCCTTTATACTCAATAGTAAAAAATTACAATTAAGTGATTGAATATGAATACTTAATAATAAGAGTGTTATCTTTTTGTTTACCATTTAAAACAGTTGAAATGGTTAGATTTTAGTAAACTTGTTCTATTTTTAAACTTATAGAGTTATACTGTTATAACTCTATAACCGATAAGGCTAGAACTATGAAAAAAATCTTCGTCACAATGGGCATTTTGAGCCTAACAGCACTTACAGCCTGTGCCACAAATACATCATCACAAAAGGGATTAAAAAAATCACCATGCGCTTGCGTATATCAACCAATCCCAAGCGCTGAAAATCAAATCTCTGACCCATTCGCTCAAGTAACTAAAACGGTAAAAACTGGGGGTAATGTCGTATGAAAAAACTATTACTTCCGATCGCTACGGCTTTAGTTTTGACGGCTTGTTCTGACGAGCCTAAAGCGCCTGAAGTGAAAGGGGATGACTATGTAGGCGTTTGGATGAACCCAATAGGGCAACAATCGCAATCAGCAAATGACGTAATTATCAATGATCGAATCATTATTGATAAAAGCACAACTAAAGACGTTTACACCGTCACTATTTTAGCTAAAGGCGTTTTTACAGACATGAAGTTTAAACCTGATAACGGTTTGCTTTGTGCGCCTAACGATGCTTGTTTTCAGCTTGTAGATGGAAAGCTAAAGCTTGGTAGTGAAAGCGGTGTTCTAACTTATGAGAGAGAACAGCAAAATGGAAATCAATAAAATTAAACTCGGTCTAGCTTCTGCGGTTGTCGCTTTAGGTCTAACTGGCTGTTTCACTTCTAAGCCTGACATTTCAGGCGTATGGGTTCCCGAACACACTCCAAAATCTGAATTTTTTTATTCGTACTATGTGATTTCTGAAGCTGATAAACAGGGCAATTTCCCAGTAAAGAAAGTCAATTATCAAATCCAAAACATGAACCAATATAACCCTGCAAAGTTGCCTAAATTTACTGGTGAATCAAGCGGGGTCTTAACATTCGTTAAAGACGATACATATTGCTATGAAGGCTCTTTGGCTAGTGATTGTTTTGTCTATTCAGACGGAAAATTAAGAAAATCAGATACACAAAACTTTTTCTTAAAGACTTCAAAAAACCCGCCCGAAATTCCAGTAATTCGCTGAGGTCACTATGAAAAAGATTATCTATGCTTTCTTGCTTCTGTTTAGTTTTTTTAGCTTTAGCTCGGCTTATGCGGTCGATAACTTTACCAATCCACAAGATTTAGGCAATGGCAGTACACCTACTGGGACGACTGGCGGTTCTAACGGTGCGTATAACTCTAATCAAATATCGCAGAATGTATCTGAAGTTACCAAAAATGGTATGTCTGAATTAGACAAGGTTGTTGATAGTCTGATTACTGGTGTTGATAAAAACATTAAAGACAATTTGCAAGGTTACTATCAGAAAGTCACAGCTCCAATCATTCCAGTTTTTGCAGGCTTTATCATTATTTGGATTTCGTTCCAAGCTATTAAAATGATGTTAGGCATGGCTGTAGAAATTCAGGGTGTGATAGCCACTTTCGTTATTATGCTGTTGATTTGGTCAATCGTATTTTCATGGGATGCTTTCTTTCCATACGTTGCTGAAGTATTCCTCGATGATGTACCGAACCTGATTACTGAAATGACAGGTACAGATTCAAAAACAACATTGCAGTCTTTTGTATCTATTATCTTTGAATCTATCGCATTAGCTTTTAATAACATTGATACAGGTATTACCAATGTCGTTTCGGGCTTCTTCTTTGTCCTGATCTATAGCTTGATTTTTGGTTTAGCCTGCATTGTCTGCGGTTTATTCTTCTTAATTTGGATTATCTGTAAAGTCATTATTGGCATTCTA
Source organism: Acinetobacter sp. WCHAc010052 (assembly GCF_002165295.2). Lineage (NCBI taxonomy): Bacteria > Pseudomonadati > Pseudomonadota > Gammaproteobacteria > Moraxellales > Moraxellaceae > Acinetobacter > Acinetobacter sp. WCHAc010052. The sequence continues at coordinate 2,694 of NZ_CP032142.1, forward strand.
ATCGCAGTTGCACCGATTTTTCTTGCATGTGCAATGTTCCCTGCAACTCGCAGATATGCCACAAACTGGCTACAAGCAATTTTAACCCCTCTTGTTGTTCTTCTTTTGCTGATTGTGAGCTGTGACTTAGTGCTTACTTCAGTTGTCGCAGGCATTCAAAACCTTAATGAAAACGGCAGTACGTTTACTGGGGCTTTCATCATGGTAATTGTTTTGATCGTTGTTATTGGGCTGTTTTGGCTTGTTCCAAAAATTGCAATTTCTTTGGTCGGCAGTGGCTTTGAAGCTTCAACCAGTGCGACTTCAAGTATCACCAGTTCAGGCACCAATATGGTTAAAAGTTTTGGTCGTGGAGGTAAACGCTAATGACACCACAAGAAAAAGCGCAGTTAGACGCTCAAATTAAAGAGATTCAAGACAATACTAAAAAGTCTGAAAATCGTAACGGTAAAATCACTATTTGGGTTCTTGGTTTGGCGACCGTTCTAGGTATAGGTAATGTTGCTCAAGGTATCGCAATTAAAGGATTAACACCTTTAAAACAACCAGTTCCTATGATTGCTGTAATTGATTCTGAAACTGGAATTATGACCAGTGTAGAAAAGTTTGATTCAACTACTGACCCTAAACTTATTGAAAAATTAGTGACCTCCTACTTTTGGGACACTATCAGCAATCGCTATGGCTATTACGGCAAAGTTGGTAAAGACCAACTTTCTGCACAGTACAGCAAAGCTTCTATTTTCTTAGATAGCCAAGATCGTACCGACTTTGAAAATGAAGTTAGCGGAATGAATCAAAACTCACCTTACAACCAACTAGGTGAAACTGGCTCAATCACTCCTAAAGTTATTGCTGTCAACTTTCTTGGCAACAATAAAGTTCAAGCCAACTTTAAAACAACCGTTATTAAAGGTGCTGAAATTCGCCAGTACAGCTACACAGTGACGGCTGACTATATCACTGACAACTTTGACGATCTCAACGTAAAAGATCGTTGGATTAACCCATTTGGCGTGAAGTTTAAGAACTGGAACTTAACGCAAAACTCATCAAATGATGCGTTAGTTACTCAAAACCCAGTTACTCAACCATTGCCTAAACCTGAAGCAAGCACTGCTTCTGAGCCTGTGGCACAGACTTCTAATAATTAATAAGGTAATCGGATATGAAAAAGACCCTTATAAGCATTTTACTTACAGCAACGTGCATTGCTTCAGCGCCAACTTTTGCTCGTCAAATTCCTGTTGGTTTGAAAACGGATAACCGCATTAAAGTTGTTCCGTATTCTGAAAGCCACGTTGTTGAACTATCAACGACTTTTGGTATTTCAACTACTGTCGAGTTTGGAAATGAAACTATCCAAACTGTTGCTTCAGGTGACACGATTGGATGGCAAATAATCCCACAAGGTAATCGTCTATTCATCAAGCCTGCGGAAAAACCACAAGCAGGCATGAACCGTACAAACTTAACCGTAATCACTGATAAGCGAAATTATTACTTCAATCTATTCAATAGTTCACAACCAGTTTATGTACTGCGCTTTAACTATGCAGATGCCAATAGAACTAATCGTTTATTGGCACAACAAAATGCACCTCGTCCCGCTTTAGGTGAACTGCCTATGACAAGCCAAAAATGGGGAATGGATGCCACTAAAAGCAAATCTATTAAAGTTCTTGGCGTAAGTGATGATGACCAATTCACATTTATTCGTATTGCGAAAAATTCACCTCGTCCCGCAGTTTATGCGGTTAATGGTGAGGGATACGAAGAACTTACCAACTCAAGACAAGAGGGGGATGTAATCGTGATTGAGAAAGTAAACGATGCTTTCACTCTGCGACTTGGCAAAGAATACGTTTGTATTCTCCGTAAACCTGAAGTGATTGGAGGAAAATAAAATGACAAATGAAAATAAAAATTTGGGTAACGATGACTTTAAAACCCAAGATAACTTCAGCACTGAAAATCATGTTTTCCATGATGAAAAAAAAGAACATGGTAAAGATGATTTTGAACGTCAAGATGCTTTTGAGAATAAGCCTAAAACGTCTGTTAAAAATATAGACATAGGCAAATTGGTTAAGTTCGGTGGCTTACTAGCCCTCATTATTGGCTTGGTAATTTTTGGCGTTTATCTGAAATTGCAAAAGAACAAAGAAAGCCGTGTAGAAAGCGGTGTAGAAAGTGCTGTTGCTAAACCAGTAACAGGGATGGACGGCAGTAATTTTAATGGCATGGATAGATTCGGATTCGGAAATCCGCAACCAATCCCAACTGCGACTACCCCTGACCCTGTAAACCCTACTGAAAAAAGCCCTGAACAGCTCGAAATGGAGCGTCAATTAGCTGAACAGCAACAACAACTAGCAATGCAACAAGAGCAGGCTAGACAAGATGCTATGGCTAAAGAACAAGCCCTTTTAAACGCCCGCTACAAGTCTGGAATCATGGTTAATGAGAATGGCGGTAAAGGTGGCGGTGTTAGCCCTAATGGTGATGCTAGTGCAATGGCAGGCATACCGCCTGAACTTGCACCGTTATTTATGGGTATGCAAGCTTCACAACAATCTAATGCCAATGGCAACCAAGCGGGTGCAAGCAATGTAAATCCACGCATTGCAAATAGCACTGCGGGTTCTATGGGTGGTCGTTTTGATTCAAGCACTTCTAATCAAAAAGCGCCTATTGCTCATGCAAGTTATAACGCTGATCGTAGAATGCTTATACAACAAGGCAAGATCGTAGATGCAGTTTTAGAAACTGCTGTTAAAAGCGATTTACCAAGCAACATTATTGCTCGTGTAACTAATGATGTTTATAGCGAACAAGGACGTAATCGTTTACTGCCTGCGGGTACTCGTTTATTCGGTCAATACTCATCAATTGTTAATGACGGACAAGCAGAAATCGGGGCGGTTTGGAATCGTGCAATCACACCTAATGGCGTAGAAATTATGCTCGATAGCCCAAGCACTAACAGTCTTGGTATCGCAGGCTTAGGCGGTAAAGTGAACAACCATTATGGGCGCATATTCGGAACAGCTACTTTACTTAGCATTATTGGTGCGGGTGTAAGTAATGCAGGTGTTAGCAGTAGCGACCAAAACAATGCTTCACAGACTTATCGTACTGAAGTTGCAAACTCATTCGGCAATCAAGCTGACCGTGTTCTACAACGTAACTTGTCAATTCCTCCGACTATTACAGTCGCTCACGGCACACGCATTAAAGTTCTAGTTGCTAAAGACTTGGACTTTTCAACTATTTTAAACCAATAAGAAAGGCGCTTAATTATGTCAATCCTTGTACTTGAAGATTTGAAAAAAGCTTTTGGTGATGATCTTGATAATGATCAAATTACTGAAATTTCAGTTAATAAGCCTTTGGAATATTTCATTGCTATGAAAGGTACAAGGGACATGATTAAAAAAGAGAATCCTAACCTTACCTATGCGCTTTTGAAGCGATTAGCCGAAGGCATTGCAACTGAAACCAATCAAACAATTTCAGAAGCACAGCCTTTGCTTTCTGCTCAAATTGCATCACCGCAACATGAGGGTTTATTTTTCCGTATTCAATTTGTCCGTGACCCTGCCGTAACTGGCGGGTCGATCGGCTTATCTATTCGTAAACCAAGTATTTTAAGTCTGCCATTTTCAGCTTATGAGGAAGTTTTAAATTCTGTTGAACCATTTGCAAAAATCACTGCAAAAGATCAAGAGCTATTCGATTTATACGAAGCCCGAAACTTTCATGAGTTCATTCGTAAAGCGGTGGGTTATGAAAAAAATATCATTATTTCTGCGGGTACAGGTTCAGGAAAAACAACTTTTTTTAACTCCATTATTCATGACTGCATACCACTGGGCGAACGACTAATCACTATTGAAGATGCTAAGGAGTTACGCCCTCCGCATGAAAATACGTTGCAACTTTATTATTCAAGAGGTGGACAGGGTAAAGCTAAAGTCGATGCACAGTCATTAATGGAAGCTTGCCTGCGTTTGTATCCAAAACGCATTTTACTGGGTGAGATTCGAGGTGCTGAAGCATTCACTTATTTAAACCTAATTTCTTCAGGGCATGGCGGTTCAATTGCGACATTACATGCCAATGACCCACTTAATGCTATTGAGCGTTTAACGCTTATGGTTCTTATGGCAGGCACTACATTAACCAGTGACCAAGTTAAATCTTTTGTTAAACAAAGTGTAGACATTATTGTTCAACTTGGAAGAACAGAAACAGGCGGTTATGGCTGTTCAGCTATTTATTTTAAAGCTTATGAGGATTTCAAAAATGAAAAAACACATTTTTCTAGCGTTGCTTAGTTTAGCTAGTGTTGCCTGCTCATCTAAGGGCTTGGACGGACAATACAATCGTATTGATCAAACAGCATTTGAGAAAGAACAAGGCATGAGTAGCGGGCTTATCGTTGCCAATAAAGGTACTCAAGTTACCTTAAAAAACTCATGGGGTGATGTTGCATTATCGGCTGTAGAGAAAGATAAAAAAATGGTTGTTCAATATAACAATCAAGACGCTTTCTTAATGGAACAAAAGGGCGGTGTTATTACTCTGACCGATGTTGATAACCCAAGCCAAGCATACAAATTTAAAAAGGACTAAGCCATGAAAAAAACAACTATTGCTCTTTGCGCCTTAATTAGTTTGTCTGCTGAAGCACAGTTACCGCAGACATTTACCCAAGTTCTTCAGTCATTTGCTCAAAGCAATAAATTAACTTATGTGCCTGAAGCTCCCAATCAAGGGAACTATGTCACTTATAAATTTTCAAGTGATGCCAGTTGCCAAAACGAAGCATGTGCCGATCTTAAAGTTTATTACAGCATTGACCCTGCTTGTGTACCGCAAGAAGTGGGGTTATTTGGTGAATTGCCAGTAAGCATCCCTAACGCAAAAGCATTGTTTGTATCTCCGACCATTTCTGACAATACAAGCCAAGCTCACGACTTCATGCGAGTTCAAGCAAATGGCGGGTGCTATGAGTTATCAATGGGTGAACAAGGCTCACACTATAAAACCTTAGTTGATCTAGCTAACCGTTTGGCTGTGGCTAAGTGATGAAATAGCAACGGGCCAAGTTTAAACAGGTAACGTAGTTCCTGGTTAAACTGTCCTCGTTGCGGTAGAGGAATAATGAAAATGAAATTAAAAAAACTATCGCTACTGGTACTGGTAGGTTTAAGCGGGGCAACTATTGCTTCAAATTTACCTTACAACGATATTGTGACTTCAGCTTCAGCTAAATATGGATATGACCCGCTTTTAATTCATGCAGTAATTCAAAAAGAATCTTCGCATAACAATACTGCTAAGTCAGGCGTAGGCGCTCAAGGTTTAATGCAACTTATGCCCGCAACGGCTCGTTCTTTGGGCGTTACCAATCCCAATGACCCCACACAAAATGTTAATGCGGGTACTCGTTACCTGAAGCAATTAAATCAGCAATTCGGCAACATGCCCCATGCACTCTATGCCTATAACTGGGGTATGGGTAATTTACGTTCGTATCTGAAAGGTAATAAAAAAGTTATGCCTAAAGAAACGCAAGACTATGTGCCTAAGATCGCCCAGTTTTATAGAAATTATGGCGGTACTGGTTCATATTTTGGTGGCAACGTAATTAAAGGCGGGACTACTTCAGGTGGCAAGCCTGCAACGACTGGCATAGAAAACAGTAATCAGAAGAAGATACAAGCCAAGCTAGAAACACAAAGCGCATGTAAGCCTGTAAAGCTACCTGAAGCAGAACAAGTTGATATTGATTCACCTATCAACCTACCGCCTGTTCCCCCTGTAACTGGTGGCGTAGGTAAAACAGTTTTTGACCCGACAAAAAATGCCGATGCAGTTCTACAAGTTCAAGAATTAATGAAGCAGATTCAAGTCTTGAAAGGGCAATATGACAGTGTGACTAAAGGGCTTGCAGGGCTAGGACTTCTTACCAATGTGATGCAAATTGCAGGCTTTGAATTGCCTAATGGCTTTGATGCTCAACCGACTAATATTTTCAATACACCTAAAGAGCAAAACGCCTACAACGAATTGCAACGTCAAATTGCGACCAATACTGGTGTATATGCAAGCAAGGAATTGGCACAGATTCAAAACATAACTGCAAGCCGTGTAAACACAGCTTATGTAGACGCTGAAGTAGCTTGGACACAAGTAAATTGTAATATGCAAAACCTAAAGTCGTTGGCTCAAGTAAGTACCAATACGTTAAAGCAATCAAAAGACTTGGCGAATGCCCTTGCTATTGAAAACAGTATGTTGGTAGCCAATCAAGCGAAGCTTAAAGCTAACATGCTCATGATGCAGTCAAGCATGGATTCTTATAAGGTCGCTTCCCATCAAGCCGTTCAAAAATTCTTGGGGACAGTAAAATGAATGATCAATCGCAAAAAATCTTCGGTCACGCTGTTTTAGCTGTTGTAATCACTGTGATTACAACATGGGCTATTTTTTTACCGAAGTTTTTTATTATCCCAAAAGATCATAAAGTCCAAGCTATTCTTTATGCAATTCCATTGACGTTTAAAACGCCTTTATACGTTTTAATATTGCTGTTGGCTTTGGTTATTAGTAGTGCTTTGGCTTGGTTTTATTTTCAAAACAATAAAACACCTTTTGGGGGCGAAAGATACGTTCGTGTTCTTCGGGGCTTGCAATTAGTAAGCCCATTCAAATTAAGAAGAATGACCAAAGAAAAAGATTACCAAATCCGTTTTTGCGGTATGCCTGTTCCTAAAGATTTAAAATATAAACACTTCCTTTTAACTGGTGGTACTGGTCAAGGTAAGTCAGTTTCAATCAGTGATTTTTTAGATTCTTGTGTTGCTGATTCTCGCAGTAAAACCCGCTTAATTGTGGTTGACCCTAACGGAACTTACGCAAGTTTATTTGCTAAGAAAGGTGATGTTATTTTCAACCCTTTCGATGCTCGATCAGTCCATTGGTCAGTGATTAATGAAGTACAAAATTCTTATGACATTGAAACATATTCAATGACAATCATTCCTAAATCTTCAGACGCAAATCACGAAAATTTTAATACGATGGCTCGTACTATTGTTAAGTCTGCCATGACCAAAGTTTTAGAAATGGATGAACTTACTAGAGAACAGCAGACACAACAATTTTTAGAAATTTTATTAATTTCAAGTGACGATAAACTCAAAGAGTTTTTAGTAGGTACTCAAGCTTACAGCTTACTTGGCAACTCTGAATTAGTCGGTACTTTACGCAGTATTGTTACTACATATTTAAGCCCTCACACTCATTCTAAAATTGGTGATTTTTCGTTTAGGGATTATTTAAAGCATGGTACTGGCAATATTTTTATTACTTGGCGTGAAGATCAATTAACTGCATTGCAACCATTAGTTAGCTGTGCGACTGACGTTATTTGTAGTTCTTTATTATCTGACTTTGATAACTATTCTGATTTTATATTCTGCCTAGATGAACTCGGCTCTTTGAACCGTTTATCGTATCTCGAAGCAGTATTAACTAAAGGACGTAAACATAGACTTATTGCTTTAGCAGGCATTCAAAGTCTGGCTCAATTAATCACGATCTATGGAGAAAAATTCTCTATTACGCTACGTGGTTGTTTTTCTTCTTTTGGTGTCTGTGCTGTCAACTCTCAAGACACTTATACACCCCAAGAATATGAAAAAGCTTTCGGTGCAATTGAAGTATTAAGGAAAATGAAATCTGCAAATAAAGATTCAAGACCTGAACTTGTAAAAGAAAAAGAAAATGTAGTTAAAGCTGAAGAAATAAGCAGTCTTAAACCTCTGCACTTTTATATGAAGTTTTCAGGACATTACCCGCCAACTTTAGTAACGATGAAATACCGCACCTATGCTAAAGTTTCGGATTCTTTTTTGGCTGTATAGAAATTTTAGGGACAAGTTATGAAACGTGAACAACTTTATGTAAGTGATGAATTTTTCGCAGAAATGGACGAACACTTTTTGAGATATAAGCGTGGTGAATTAAAAGTTCCTGAAGAATTTAAGAACCGCAGACTTACCAAAAACTTAATTTATCTTATCGCTTTAGACCAGTTCTTTAAAGAGAAACATAAATTTTCAAATAGACCATTTATTGATTAAGCTAGTAGAGTTATACTGTTATAACTCTATAAGGAATAATGACAATGTTTAAAAAACTTATAATCGGTTTAGCTTGCAGTACGCCACTGTTTGTATATGCGTCACCTTATGATGATCTTATTCACAAACATTCTGTAGCCAATGGTTTAGACCCTAATTTAGTAACGGCAATTATGGCAAGAGAAAGCGCCTTTAAGCCAAATGCTCGATCACATAAAGATGCTAGGGGTTTGATGCAAGTCATTCCCTCTACAGCTCGTTTAATGGGTGTAGACCCTAGCCGATTATATGAACCTGAACAGTCTATTATTGCGGGTACTCGTTATCTCGCTTTCCTGAATAAAAGATTTAATGGTGATCTTACAAAAATGATTGCTGGATACAATGCAGGGCATGGGGCAGTTGAAAAGTTTGGAGGTATTCCCCCTTACCGTGAAACACAAAACTATGTACGCCTTGTATCCAGTAAATACCAAACACTAAATGGGGGTGGTTCATTTAAAACTTACACTGCAAATAATAACCCTACTGAAGCCAGTCGAAAAAGTGACATTCTAGTTCTCGCTTCATGGCAACAAAATCAGTACCCGCAATACTCCGCAAGTCAAAATCAAAGTACAGAAAACAATAGCTATTCAGCACAATCTGAACCTGTGCGCCTGCGTGTAAATAATCAACCAAGCAATCAACCAAACGTGCAACAAGCATCGTTTGTTCAAACTCTTAACAAAGGGCAATACGTCCAAGTATTTTAAGGAATAGATCATGAATCTTTTAAATAAACTCAATCCTAAGCAATACGCAATTGTCTTATTTGCTGTTTTTTATGCTCAATTGGCAAATGCTGCGTTTGGTCAAAAATTTGCTCAAAAGCTTAACCAATTTAATGATGAATTAGTCATTATCGCAGCAGTCGCTTTCGTGACTGGTGTTATTTGTTTGGCAATCACAATGCTTGGCGGTGGTAGTGAGAAAGTTAAGCGTTGGGGTATCGGCTTAATCGTTGCAGGTATCCTTGTTTTCGTTGCCCCTGATCTTGGTAATTTCTTCTTTAACTAAATAGGTGAGCCATGAGCAAAACCACTGAAAAAAACGAAGAAAAAGACTTGCTGTTTGCGGGTCTTGCCCGAACTGCAAGGGTGGCAAATATACCTGTAGATATTTTCACTTACTTTTTCCTAATTTGTGGTTTTGCTACGTGCTTTTTAGCACTAATTGGCAACCTAAAATTAGGATTAATAATATCGGGAATAATCTATTTATTGTTGGTTGTAGTGACCTACCAAGAAGATAGAGGGATTCAATATTTATGGTTTTCGATCAAACGTAGACTTCAGCGAACTAAAGTTTTTGGTGGCTATAGTTTTGATTCTCACGCAAAAGCTGACGATAAAAATATTGAATATAGTCAAAAGAAATTAGCGGGTGCTGAACAAATGGAAATCAATAATTTACCTTATCTAAGCCCAATCAATGAACATGATATTAAGCTAGTTAATGGTGATATTTTTACGGTTTTAAAAATTACTGGCTTTCCGTATGAAACTAAAAGCTATGCTCAATTAAAGACTTTAAAAAAATATCGTGCAGATATGTTTAAACAACTTGGCTCTCGTTTTGTTGTTAGCGTTTATTATGATCGTCACGAAGTTAAAACCGAAATACCGCCTGCAAATGGCAATGAATTTTCAGATAGTTTTAACCAAAAATATTATGAAAAACTATCTAATGAACGCATGTTTCAAAATGATATTTATGTGTCGTTGCTTGTCCGAAAATCTAACCCAAGTGACCCGCCTTTAACTCGTCTTAAAAATCTGTTTTTCAGAAGTGATAATGAAGAACAAATGATTGCCGAATTAAATAATGCAGTAAGTATGTTTAAAGAGTATCTGCAAGATGCGAACCCAAGACAGCTAGGCACTTATTCAAAAGATAGCGTTTTGTATTCTGAAACAGTGAATTTTCTCGGTTATTTATTAAACTTAGAAAAAGCAGAAATTCCACTTCATCCAACTGAAATCAGAAACTACTTAGGCTATACACGTAGAGTTTTTGCGCCTGATGGAACTATTAAATTCTATCACCCAAGCGGTGAATTAACGGCAGGGGCAATCTATAGTTTGCCTACTCCTAGCTATCCAGAGGGTAGCGATCACACCATGTTAGATGAATTTCTAAAAGTTGATCATCCTTTAATTATTTCTCAAACTTTCATGATGATGGACAGACGTAAATCTATCAGCATGAGTACAACTCGTCAGAACCAATTAAAAAATGCTCAAGACAAGTCAGAATCTCAAATTGAAGCGATTAATGTTGCCATTGATGACTTAGCTTCAGGGCGTATCTTAAACGGCATTTATTCATTAAATGTTTTAGTTACCTCTAAGACCCCATCTGAATTTAAAGAAGCAATGCAGAAAACTAGCGGGGCATTTCAGCGCAATCACATGATACCTAAAAAAGAAGATTTAATTTCTGAACCTACTTTTTACTCTATGTTGATTGGCAACTATCACTTACTCCAAAGACCCGCAACTATTAACACGACTAACTTTGCGGGCTTTGCCAGTATGCACAATAGTTCTACTGGCAAAAAAGATGGCAACCATTGGGGTGAGAATGTCATTCAGCTTAAAACGACAAGTAATACGCCTTACTACTTCAATTTCCATGAACATGATGTAGGTCATACTCGTATCACGACTGGTACTGGTGGCGGTAAGACTACTGTAATTAATACGCTTTTGACTGCTTCAGATAAGTTTAAGCCTTATATTTTTCATTTTGATTTTGAATATTCAGCTTCAGTTTGGATTAAAAGCATGGGCGGGCGACATACTGTTTTAAGTGAAATGGTTAAAACTGGTTGGAATCCATTGCAGTTAGATGACACGGAACAAAACCGTTTGTTTCTAAGAAATCTATTTTCTTTTATGGCTCAAGACTACAACGATAATGGTAATCCAAAGCCTTTAAGCACTGCTGAAGAAAACAAGATCAAAGACGTTGTAGATGCTGTTTATAGCTATGAAAAGCACCTTAGACGGCTTAGAAACTTTATTGGCTTGTTTGGTATGGCTGAAGATAACAACATGGCTGAACGCATGTCAAAATGGGTTAATGATGGGGTTTATGCCAATATTTTTGACAATGAAAGTGACAATTTCTCAATTGATGGCGCTCGAATTTTCGGCTATGAAATGAAAAATGTCATTGATAATGATGTGGTGTTAGGCGCTATGTCTATGTATATCTTCCATCAAATTGATATATCCATGTCTGAGGGCAAGCCCTTTATTGTTGTTGTCGAAGAAGGTCAAAGATATATCAGCAATCCGATTAACTTAGCATGGCTTAAAATCATGCTAACCACGTACCGTAGACGTAACGGTATGATGATCTTTGTTACGCCAACGCCTGAAGTCATTACAAGAGATGACGATCTGATCGGGCAGTTTAAAACATCAATTCTATTGCCGAATGATAAAGCGAATGTCGCTACATATATGGGTAATGAGAAAAATAATGGCTTAGGCTGTACTCAAGCAGAATTTGATTGGGTTGTGAATACACCGCCTTATTTACGCCAATTTATGATTAAAAACTCGCATGATTCAGTTATTAGCAAATTAGATTTAAGCAATATGTCTGAAATTATCCCAATACTTTCAGGCAATGAGTTAAGACACAATATTCTTGAGGAAATATTGAGTAAAGATGAAAACTTGACCTACTCCCAGTGGGTACACGAATTTAACGAAAGGGTGAAATCATGAAAATGAATAAAATAAAAATGTCGGCTGTAGCTTTTGCTTTAGCCTTTACTGCCAACACAGCAAACGCTTGGGACGTTGTATTCGACCCGACAGCCGTTGCAAATATGGTCAAGCAATTGGTTCAAATGCAACAGCAATACGAGATCATGAAGAAACAATATGAAAGTACGACTGGTAATACTGGTATCGGAACTTCAGGCGTTAAGAATGTGCAAGACGTTGTTTCAGGCTCTTGGCAAGACGTAGTAGCCAATCAAAAGACTGGCTCATTTGGTAATGCTCAAAAGGCTTATGACAAAGTGCTTACTACCATTGGTTCAGATGGTATGAATCAATTGCTAGGCAATGATCAATACAAGCGAAATTACAACACGGTTAAGACTGGCTTTGCTTTCAGTGATGCTTCCTATAATGCTTTAAATGAGCATGTAGCAAACTTAACCACACTGAAGAACAAAATTAACTCGACCCGCAATATTAAAGAAGCCCAAGACTTAGCAAATGCCATTGCTATTGAACAAGGTTATATCAACTCGATTGGTGCTAAATTGTCGGCTGTTCAAACTAACCTTGCATCTAACAATGCTTCAAGCGGTGTGACCAGTACGCAAAGCTTTAAATCGTGGTTTGGTAACTAATTTCATCACAAGCTAACAATTCAGGTTGTTAGCTTTTTTTTGTCTAAATTTTAGGATTATCTATGAAAAAAATCATAATCCCTGTATTAGCCTTAATCGCTTTCAATACATACGCTGAAACAGCACAGAATGGCACAGAAACGCCAGTTGCTATAGAGGCTAGTCATACATCACTGACCACTAAAAAAGGCGAAATAGAGGTTAAAAAAGACGGAAAAACTGTATCTGTTTCTAAAGTACCTGAAAGCCCTTTAATTAATACAGTCACAACTACACAAACAACTTCAAAAGCGCCTGAAGCTAAAAAAGTAGTAAAAGAGATCCAATCTGAATCAGTCAAAGAACCTGTAGTGATTTATCAAGCCAGTGAAATTATGCCTGAGCTTAGTCAAGCCGATCTTGACTATATCAAGGCTGTAAATTCAAACGATAAAATCAACTCAATTGAAAGCAAGATCGTTAATAACGAAGCGATTAGCAAAGAAGAATTGAAGATTTTACGCCAAAAGAATCCAAACTACTGATTGACCTTTTTGACAATTTCCTCGCACTCATAACCCACTTAAATCATTCAATAAAGTAGATGCCTGGTTAAGACTGCATACTTGCAGTTTTGACCAAGCATCGGGATATGATTTTTCACAGTAAGAGTTTTAGCACGTATGGACCAAGCAATGAAGTTGCAAGTCCATACGTGCTAAAACGGTTTTATGGTGAACCAAAATGAATAAGCTTTTTTGTATTACCCTTTTTTTGTTTTCAGCATACTGTCACGCTGATTATTACGGCAAAGTCACTTACGTTTTAGACGGTGATACTGTGAGTATCACAAAACCAAACAACACTAAATGGCGGGTTAGACTGTCATTCATAGATGCCCCTGAAGTTGCCAATAATGCTAAAAATTCGCCTACACAGCCTTATGGTCAACAATCGAAACAATATTTAATGTCTATGGTCTTAAACAAAACGGTACTCGTTAAAGAGCATGGAACTGATAACAATGGTAGGTTTCTTGGTGAGCTGTACTTGAATAAATTAAATGTGAATAAAGCAATGGTCGCCAGTGGCTACGCTTGGGCTTATCGCTACAATCTTCCTGATAGAACATACATAGATTTAGAGAATAATGCTCGATCAAAAAAAATCGGGTTATGGAAAAGTCCTAACCCGATTAACCCCTATGACTGGCGAAAGAAATATTAAAATTTCATGCCTGAAGTGGGCTTATCCTGCTTTGGGCTTGACTGGCTTAACTCCTGTACCCTTGAAGCAGATAAAGATTTAAATGTTGTTTGCTGTGCTATCACTCTCTGATCTACAGCCTGTTTTACTTCAGGATTGGTTTCATAGCGTTTCACATATTGATCACCATAGCGGGCTTCAACACTTCTGATTTTTAACTCTACATTTGAATTGTTATGAACGCCTGTTGCATAGGTTTCACCTTTTTTAGTTGTGTGACCTGTGATTTTAATTTCAGCGTCTTTAGGTAAATTAGTGGTTTTAAATAAACCATCTTTTTGACTGTATGCTTCATTGAGCTTGATATAGTCACCATGAGCAACGGATAGCCCATTAGCTGACTTAGCAAAATCAGCACCCAATTTCCCCTCTTGCTTTAGCTGTATTCGGACTTCTTTAATGATTTGGTGTTTATCTAGCTCTGGGGCTTTGCTTTGAAATTGAGATACTTCAGCCTTACTATCTCCTTTCACTTCAGGCGCTTTAGGTTTATTTGATAGCTGTTCATCTACTTTCATTAAAATTTTATTTTCAAGGTTATTTAACTTTTCTTTAACCTCCATATAAACCTGTAATGCCGTAGATTCAGGTTGTTTTGAATCATGATTACCGATCGGCTTATCGAGCATCATTTCATTTTTAGTAACATTGATTAACTCAAGATGATCTCGATTTTGACGGAACATAACTAAATTGTCCTCGCCATCAACTTTGATATTTTTAGATAAATAACCATCTTGTTTTTCAAAATCATCTTTGGCAACAAGTAAGTTGCTAGTTAAGTTACTGACTATTTTTACGTCCATTTTCTCACCTGTACTTTCATCAACTTGGGTCACTTCACTAACCAGTTTTTGATTATTCAATTTAAGTCTGTCACTTTCCTGAAGCCCCTTTACAATCTCAACCTCTGTATATGGGGCAAAGCGTGTTTGCATTGCTTCTATTACTTTGAACCATTTATATTCATGCTGTTGGCGCTCCTGATCTGAAAATGGTCTTTCCCTTTCAGCTTTAAAGTCCTTTTGTTCAATAGCGTTATAGTGACGGTCATAAACGGTTAGCTTGTCTACTATGGGTTCATCTTTTAACTGTTCTATTGTGTTTTCTAGCTTGTGATAAATTTCACTATGAATATCAATATTGACGAAACGCCCAGTTTCATACAGCGCCTTTTCCATTTCATAACGATGGTATATACCTTGTCGTGATGTAATTTCAGGCACAGCCATTATTTTTAATTCAACGTCTTTGTAGCCTTTATCTCTGAAATTTTGAACTGTATTTTTTAAGGTTTGAAAATCTGCACTTGTTTGGTCAAGAACAATATTTTTCTTATGGCTTATAGCTTCTTCAATTAATTCTAAACTCCACTTTTTAGCATCATGGTGGGTGAATCCTGAAGATGTTTTATCATCCAATTTTTGCAGTTCATTATACTTGGGGTGATAGGCTCTTAATTGATCGGGGTCAATAATTACACTCCCGCCTTTATCTTTGAACTGATCTATAGAATCTCTTGCCAACTTGCCTTTACCCGATGCAGGCTGACCGCCAGTAATGACGACTTTAGGGCTGACTATAGACAGTGAGTTATTCAGAAAATCAGCTTTAATTTTCTCAAATACAAGGCTATGTTCTTCGTCACTTAGTTTGTATTGGTTGTCCATTGATCACCCTTTCATTGTGCCTTAAAGAATGTTCCAACAAACTTATAAACTGTAGGTAGTAATATCAGTCCACAAAATCCAATAATGCCTACAGTGTTATCTGATAAGTTCTCTGAAACAAACACTACGCCCAAGCAACCATAAATCACGACTAGACTTATAATTAGCTTCAGCAAAAAATTTTCATTCCTGATTACTCTGCTCGCTTTTATAGGCTTCACTATGTTTCTTGATTGATTGTATCAACTGTTCTCTATCTTGCTCGTACAAGCCCTGAAGCTCCATTGAAAGAGCCTGTCTATCATCTTCAGGCAAATGTCCTGAAGTACGCAATCCTATACGGTTTGATATGCCAGTCTGTGCAATCCTTAATAATTCAGATTCGCTTAGATCATTAAAATTAATCATCGTTATTTTTCCTTATACCTGAAGATATATAACAATAGGGTATACCCTATTGTTATATAATAATACACCCTAAAAACCCTATAACAATAGGGTTGTTTTGTTAATCTAATGTGATATAACATTGAGGTTATCTAATTTTGTTATACTGGTTATGGAAAAAGAAAATTTAGATATTGAAGATCAAATTAAAAACACACCCTTTCAAAGAGTGGGGTATATCCGTGTATCCACTAAAGACCAAAACCCTGAAAGACAGCTCCATGATCTACCCTTTGAGCTAGATAAAACTTTTATTGATCATTTTAGCGGAAAGACTGCCAAACGCCCTGCACTTCAGGAAATGTTCGATTATGTCCGTAGTGGGGACATTGTGTACGCTCATGATGTTTTTAGATTGGCACGTAGCTTGATTGACCTTGTAACCATTGTTCAAAAGCTAAATAAAAAAGGAGTGTCTGTTCATATTGTCAAAAATAACCTGAACTTTACCCCCAATTCAGATGACAAGTTCGATAAGTTTCAACTCCATGTATTAGGCGCTGTAGCTGAACTTGAAAGGGGTATTATTAGTGAGAATCAAGCAGAGGGAATTAAATTAGCTAAAAAAAAGAAAGGTAAATACAAGGGAAGATCGCCTGCGATTACAGAAGAAAAACTAAAAGAGTTAATTCATACCCTTAAAAATAAGGACGATTCATACCCTTTCACTCAAATAGCTAAAGATTATGGTGTTAGTTATATGACTTTAATTCGATATAGGAAAAAGTATGCAAAACAAATTAACGCCCAGTCTGATTGACCTTTTTGACAATTTTCTCGCACTCATAACAAAAAATAAAGGAAAATTTTAAGATCAATTGGATTTAAGATATACAACAATTATGTTTAAACCTATATAAGAAAACACATTAAGCTTCTTTTATAAGGCATTTTTAAAATGATAATTCAACATAAAAGTCGGCAGAGTAAAACTTGAAGTGCGACATAAACCACCTAATTAATTTAAAGGGTTTATGGAGTATATAAAACAGCATCATCCGCATCGACGAACAAACCGACCATGGCGATCTGGCCAGCTGCGCGCGATGTCAAAGCGCCCGCGACATTCGACGTAACCGCACGGGGCGACGCTGGATAGAACACCAACCCGGCATAGTCCGCCCGCGCCGCGATGGTCGCATCGAGCGCCTCGGGTGTGCTGATCCCGCAAATCTTGATTTTCGCGGGCATGCGGTCAGTCGGGGTTCTGGATCAGCCGCACCAGCGTGCAGTCGGGATCGATCAGGTAGCCGATCCTCAGGCCGCTCGCCTCCAGTTGCGGAGCTTTGAAGCGCGGCCAGCCGGTGCTTTTTTCCTCGGCTCCCGCCGCGTTCACCAATGCCACCATGGCATCGAGATCATCCAACCGCAGGCAACAGCCGAACGAGCTCGTAGCTGGGTCGAGGTCAGGATAGGGGAAGAATTCGAGCTGCAAACCGCCGCGCTGCAGGATCATCCAGCCGCGATCCTTCCAACTCGTCGCAAAGCCCAGCTTCGCATAAAACGCCTCTGTCACATCGAAATCGCGCGATGGCAGATTGGGGGTGACGTGGTCAGCCATGGCTCAGCGCAGCTTGTCGGCCATGCGGGCCGTATGAGTGATTGCGGCGCGGCTATCGGGGGCGGAATGGCTCATCACGATCATGCTGGCCTTGGGGAACGCCGCACCAAACGCGCGCGCTGACGCGGCGTAGTGCTCAGTGTCGGCATCACCGAGATTGCCGAGCGACTTGGCCTTGCTGTCCTTGATCAGGCAGCCACCAAAAGCGATGTCGGTGCCGTCGATCCCAACGGTGATATTGTCACTGGTGTGGCCGGGGCCGGGGTAAAATACCTTGAGCGGGCCAAAGTTGGGCGCGGTTGCTGGTTCGACCCAGCCATTGGCGGCGAAAGTCAGGCTGTGTTGCGCCGCAACCATCCCCTCTTGCGGGGCAAGCTGGTTCGACAACGCATTGGCATAAGTCGCAATCCCCGCCGCATGCAGCGCGTCCATACCGCCCATCTTGTCCTGATGCGCGTGAGTCACCACCGCCAGCGCGACCGGCAGGTTGATCTCCTGCTTGATCCAGTTGAGGATCTGGGCGGTCTGGTCATCGGTCCAGGCGGTATCGACCACCAGCACGCGGCCGCCATCCCTGACGATCAAACCGTTGGAAGCGACTGCCCCGAAACCCGGCATGTCGAGATAGGAAGTGTGCTGCCAGACATTCGGTGCGAGCTGGCGGAAAACCAGATCGCCAAACCGTTGGTCGCCAGTTTCCATTTGCTGGCCAATCGTCGGGCGGATTTCACCGGGCATGCACCCGCTCAGCATCAATGCAGCGGCTAATGCGGTGCTCAGCTTCGCGACCGGGTGCATAATATTGGGCAATTCCATCAAGTTTTCCTTTTATTCAGCATTAAAAACCCCGCAAATGCGAGGCCTAGTAAATAGATGATCTTAATTTGGTTCACTGTAGCAAAAATATGGGGCGAATTCAAACATGAGGTGCGACAGTTTCAAAAGCCATATGATAATCAACAAGCTGAGCAAATTTCTCTAATGGTGTAAGCCAATCTAACGCCTTTCTAGGACGAGTATTCAGTGACATGGCAACTTGATTTAAATAATGCTGATCTGCCTGATTTAAATCAATCCCTTTAGGTAAATATTGCCTAATTAAACCATTCATATTTTCGCATGTGCCTTTTTGCCAGGGTGAATGTGGGTCACAGAAATATACATCTATGCCTAAATCTTCTTCGAGTATTTTATGTTCTGACATCTCACGTCCACGGTCATAGGTCAACGTTTTACGCAGTTCTGCAGGTAAATATTTCAGAGCTTCAGTTAAAGCCTTGCGCACTGATTCTGCCTTTGCATCAGGTAATGTTGCCAAGATACAGAGCCGTGTATTTCGTTCAATAAGTGTTGCTATCGAACTTTTATTGTCTTTACCTTTAATTAAATCAGCTTCCCAATGACCCGGTATTTTTCTTTCTTGAACTTCGGCTGGGCGCTCATGAATAGTTTTAATATCCTGTAATATAGAATCTTTTTTAGGTTCACCGTTAGCTTTTCGCTTTTTATTTTCATGACGTAGACAGGATAATAAGTCTTTTTTCAACTCACCCTTGGGTAATGCTCGTATCGTTGAATAAATCGTTGTATGGCTTACATTCATTGTTTGATCCAAATCAGGAAATGTCTTTAAACGCTTTGCTATTTGCTGAGGAGACCATAAACAACGGATCGCTTCAACAATAAATTTCCAGAGGATTGAATCGATTTTGAGTTTTCTGTGACCACGTCTACGTCTAGCGAAGGTGTTATCAGAAGCATATCGAGCTTGATAAACGTCATTGATGCTATTTCTTTTAAGCTCACGATAGATCGTACTAGGATGTCTTTTAATGAGTTCAGCAAATTTTCTGGCTGAAAAGCCTTCTTTTCTTGACTCAAGCATTAATGCAGTACGATCTTCAAAGTTAAGATGATGGTATGACAATTTTATATACTCCATAAACCCTTTAAATTAATTAGGTGGTTTATGTCGCACTTCAAGTTTTACTCTGCCAACTTTAAATCAGTGGCTCCACTAACACTCTTCACTTATTTATTTAAAATTTAGCGACGTTAAAAGACAATTAAGTATTTTTAGATAATGCTTAGAATCAATTCAATTCATCAAGTTTTAAAAAATAATTCCTTTTGTCAGGTCTATCATTTTTTAAATGCTTTAAAAATATTTTAGCAGTTTCCTCCGAGGCATCCTCTCTTAGGCAACGTTCAACAAAGGATATATCTACAAATTCATCAGCTAACCCAGCACGGCCAAGATCTAAAAAGTAAATTTCATTGAATTTATCTATAAAAATATTACTATCCGTGATATCGCCATGAGAAAAAACCAATCTTTCTTCAACACGAGTCTCAGTTAACTCATTCCATAGACTTAGGTAAGTTCTATGGTCTCCCCATAATTCAGCGTCAAAATCATCTTGATCTATATCGTCAAGGAGTTGGTTATCAATAAAAAATTTTGACTCTTTTAACCGATGATCAATGTTTGAAATAAATGGACAATCAATAATAGCAACTGAATTTAACAGATTGAGTGCCTCCTTATAGATAGCAAGCAATTCTTGGTCTGTTAAAAAAAGCGCTGAAATTGGTTTTGCATTGATCGCTTTAGTGATCATTAATTCAAACTGCTCATCCTGAAAAGTCATGATGAGTTCAGGCACCTTTAATTTCTCAGAGAGCCAACTCAACATTTTCGCTTCGCGAGAGACACTGTATGTGGTCTCTGTATATAAAGTGCTAGATCGCTTAAGAAAAAAAGTTTCATTATTTCGATTAAAAGAATAAACATCCGATGGCGACTGACCAATTTTATTTGGCTCTAAAACGCTGTTTCCAATAAATTGTTGAATAATATTGGGCAATTCCATCAAGTTTTCCTTTTATTCAGCATTAAAAACCCCGCAAATGCGAGAGAGGTGGTCCCACTTGTTTGAACAACTAAAAGCGTATTTATAAGTGATATTCCGCTCTAGTTAAGCCACCTTGTTTTGTTGGGGTAGCTGATCATAGTAAAACTCATTTGGTGTCATTTTGTCTAGACTCGAATGAGGTCGTTTCAAATTATAAAACTCAAAATATGCACTTAATTGCTTTTTCGCATCTGTGACACTGCTATAAGCTTTGAGATACACCTCTTCATATTTAACGCTCCGCCATAATCGTTCAACCATCACATTATCTACCCATCGACCTTTACCATCCATACTGATTTGAATGCCATTTGATTTCAATACATCAATAAATGCATCACTGGTAAACTGGCTGCCTTGGTCTGTATTAAATATTTCAGGTCGACCATATTTTTCAATCGCTTCATTTAAAGCCGAAATACAAAAATCCACCTCCATACTAATCGATACTCTATGCGCAAGTACCTTGCGGCTATGCCAATCAATCACAGCACATAAATAAACAAAGCCTTTTGCCATAGGGATATACGTTATATCCGTAGACCACACTTGATTACTGCGCTGAATAGCCAATCCTTTGAGCAGATATGGATATTTACGGTGAGCTTGATTAGCCTGGCTTAAATTTGGTTTGCAATATAACGCCTGAATACCCATTTTCTTCATTAAAGTACGTGTATGACGTCGTCCTATATGATGTCCTTGACGATTCAACAAATCACGCATCATACGACTGCCTGCAAAAGGATATTGCATATGTAATTCATCAATACATCGCATCAGCTTCAGATCTGATGCACTCACAGGTTTTGGGCGATAGTAATAACAACCACGGGAGACTTTCAGCAGCTTAGCTTGCTTAGATACTGAAATCTGAAGTGAGTCGTCGATTAACTTTTGTGGTTGAAGCGGCCCAGTTTCTTCAACACACCTTCTAAAAAATCAATTTCTAATGCCTGCTCACCGATTTTTGCATGTAGTTTTTTTAGATCGATGGGTGGTTCTGTTGGAGCTTTTGATTGATCGAAAGCTTGCGAGGAAGCTGAGATCAATTGATTTTTCCAGTCAATAATTTGGTTTTGATGAACATCAAACTCAGCACTCAATTCAGCAAGTGTTTTTTCTGCTTTAATCGCAGCAAGTGCTACCTTAGCTTTAAAATCATTTGAATGATTTCTTCTTGGTCTACGTGCCATAAAATACTCCATATATTGATGTTTATAACATCATTTGAGGAGCAGAATATCACTTATAGGAGTTGTTCAAATTTACGGATCCATCTCTTCTAAACATACTGAAAATTTTGATTTTCGTTGTAGCTTTAGTTATTTTTATTAAATTCATTATAAGTGAATACTTAGGTGTAATTTTTAGCAAAGAAATTACAGTTTTTGCGGGGATGTTTTTAGCACTCGCAATTCTTGTTTATGAAATTATTTCAATTTGTATATCTAGACTAATTAATAAAATTCACTATGACGCAGATCAACGTGAAGCTATTGAAACATTTGAAAAGCATCAACTTAATGTTGGCTTTATCGTAGCTGACTTGCCAAAAGATCAAAAAAACAATGAGTTAAAAGATTGTGTTGAAGCTTATATCACTCTAGCGAAACAAAATTTACCATTTGTTTTGATTAATTCAGACAATGTATCTACTTCAGGAATATATTTTTCAGGGCAACGTGGAAAGCGTGACCATAATAAATACAAAATCATCATTAAAAGAAACTTAGACTAAAAACAACCTTTTAGAAAAATAAAAAAGCCAGTATAGAACTGGCTTTTTTTGCTTAGTACGCTTAAAAATAATTTTCTTCAGGATACCTAATTCTTTGTAGAACAACTCCAATTAAGCCCGCTACAAGCATGTAAACCGCTTTCATATACC
Organism: Acinetobacter sp. WCHAc010052; assembly: GCF_002165295.2. Taxonomy (NCBI): domain Bacteria; kingdom Pseudomonadati; phylum Pseudomonadota; class Gammaproteobacteria; order Moraxellales; family Moraxellaceae; genus Acinetobacter; species Acinetobacter sp. WCHAc010052. Next base: position 24,999 of record NZ_CP032142.1, read on the forward strand.
ACATGCCCCACATAACGGTAATTGTGGTCGCTGAAAATTCTTGTACTGGCTGACCAAGAAAATTAGTTGTTTGATTAAATGATTTTTCTGAAGCTTCAAGCGCATAATAATTTAATGCAGGGAATAAGCAGACAACCAATAAAACAGCTACCGTAGGGTAAAGCATAGCTTTAGGTATATCCCATTTGATAGCAAAGTACAGCGCCACTACCAAAGCAATTAAGCCAACACTAGACTTCATTCCAGTGGCAAAATCTAAACCTACGGCACTTGAGCCTTTCCATACTAGAAAGCAAAAAACAGCTATCAGAAAAGCGACAAAGCCCGCAAAAATTTTAAATTGTTCCTGTTCTTGGTAATCCATATATGAATCCTTAACTATTAACTGCGGTGTCAGTATGATTGTTATAGCCTAACAACGGTTTATTTTCAGGTGGTGGAATGTCTACAACGTCCCGATCGACATTGACCAGAATTGATGTGAACTCACTTGAAGCAATCAATTCCTTTGCTTCAGTAATATAAGAATCTTCAGTCTGATCATTGATTAAGTAAAATGCCGTTGGTGGGTTGGTGTCTGTAAGCAATACGTTTGCAATTGGACTTTTAGGGCTTAGATTATATCGCAAGCACTTAATGAATGACCTATTCTGCATTGTAAGCGTGTCTAAGAGTTCTTTTTCACCCAAGCTCTCAAATGGTAGCCAAGTTTGATTTAAAGGCACTAGAGCAATTTCTTCAATCTTTGCGATACCACTATCCGCAAATCCAAAAGTCCCAATTGCTAATAGGTTTACATCGTCTTGATAATGCGCCTGCTCAAGCTCGGCTTCAAAGCGTTTATTAACTCGGCTATACATTTTTGCATCCATAAATAAATGCAAGGTTGGGGCATGTTTTAGAATGATTCTGCCCCCATCAAAACGTGCATCTTCAATAGACTTAATCACACCAATAAATATTTTTAATGGGCGTTTATTGCCTTTAACTTTCAGGTCTGCCAACTCTGCTTTTCTTCGGGCTTCAATCTCATTGTGTTTGGTTTGGTCGTAATATTCAGGGATATAAACCAATCCACTTAAATCATCTTTTTTATTCTTTTTATCATTCAAAGCTACTTTTAATGCCTTGCGAAATTGAAACCAATTATGCTTCATGTTCGGTTGGTGGCGGTTTAACAAAGCTTCTTCAAGCAAGTAATCTAACGTCCCTTTTAAGGTCAATTTTGTTGTTTCAGCTTTTACAGTATCTTTAGGTGTATCACTTGGCGTAGGCGCTTGTTTGGATACATTGCTTTTTGACAAACTGAACTCAAACTTTAAAACACTTGCCCCTGTTTCATCTGTCTTGATAGCTTCCCCAATAACCTCGCCTAGTCCTGAAATTTCAGTAGGTGGCTCATAGCTTAGGCAACTAAAGTCGTGCTGATCTGCGCTGTTAGGCATACGCTTTAAAACAAAGTTTTCGCCAATTTTAGCGATATACATTTCAATGTTTTTTTGTGGCAGACAAGCGCAAATAGGTCTAATCCCTTTTTGATAACACTCTTGCAAAATTGCCTGTGTTAATACTTCATCATCAGGACTAACAATTTTTCCATTATGTATAAAATTATTCATAAAACCGCCCTCATTTAATATTTAGGTGTGTTTCGATTAGGCGTATTTGGGTTTTTAATACGCTGATTAGGTGCATTCAAATTGTCTTTTGGTGCATTCGCTTTTTGCTTTAAAAGCTGTTCTCTAAACTCTGTATAGACTTCAGTTTTATGCCGTGAATCGAATCTAGCTTTTGACTGGTCTTTAAACTCATTAAAGTATTTATCTGAATATTCAAGATTCAATTTATTGAAAGGAATCTCGTATTCTTCATTTTTAATTCGTGCTTTCATTACTGGCTTATCTTTAACTTTATAAGCATCAATAACTTTTAATTCAGTACCTTTTTCAAAAGTTACCTTTTTAAATAGTCCTGTTTTAATCTCAAGATCATTAGTAAGTTTTACAAGCTCACCTTTTGCTATATTCATATTGCCGTTAAACTTAACGATCTCGTCACCAAGTAAGGCTTTAGATTTCAAACTTGCTCTAACTTCAGAAACGATTTCTTCTTTAGTGAATGTTTTATTTTCACTGGTCAATGAATACAGCTTGCTATTTATTCCAAACAATTCACGCTTATTCTCTAAATGCAATCTATGATCATTTAAATAAGACTTCATTAAATTATCTTTAGATTCTACAAGTGTGAAGTCTGTAGAGAACTCTTTAGTTTCTGAACGTCCAAGTACCTTTTTGAAGTTTTCAAAAGCCGTTACTTCTCTTTCTACTGGTTTGTAATTATGGTCATAAGAAACTTTACCGTCAGGGGTCTTAACAGTTTCTTTTTCATTAGTTGCAAAAGTTAAAGCACTATAATTGATTTGAATATTTTGCTTATGTCGAGTTAAAGCAACATAAGTTAAATTAGCATTCATATTTTCACTAGCTACAATATAAGCACTATCTACAGTCATACCTTGTGATGAGTGAATAGTATTTGCATAGCCATGTTTGAACTGGTCATATTCCTTTAAATCAACTCTAACAATTCTGCTATCACTTTCCATTTGAACCATCATAGCTTTAGGATTATTGAATTTATCCTTTTCAAAACCTATTACTTTAGCCAGTTCACCATTACTAACTTTCATCTGTGAATTATTTTGTTTGAATACAATTTTCTCACCGATGGAAATATCTAAATCACCTTGATAGTTTTTCACAGAAACACTTTCAGGATTAAGCTTACCTTGTTTGATAAGCAATGCTCTAGCCATTCGATTTAGTTCATTCACATCACTATTTGAATGAGCAAGCATTAATTTACTTTCGCTAGAATCTTCACTCCATGACTTAACAGTTTTAGCTAAAGCTAGATCATGAGATTCGTATTCATTAACCATATTAATAGATTTATAAATATCTATTGCTTTACCTACTTCATGCTTAGAAAGATATTTAGATGCTTGAATCATCTTGTCAGATTCTTTGGCATGTTTCTGACGTTGAATATCCTCTAGTGAAGCAATATTTTTCTTATCTAAGTTTTCTTGAATATTTGCAAATACATGACCCGCACTTACTGCACTTAACTGGTAACTATCACCAACTAATTTTATTTGTGCATCGTGTTTTTCTACAAGCATAAGCAAGCGTTGCATATCTCTTGAACCGACCATGCCTGCTTCATCCAAGATCAATACAGTTTTATTATTTATTTCTAAATTACCGCTATCATACTTAGACAAGAAAGAAGCAATTGTACTACTTGGAATATCACAATCATTCGCTATAGCCTTAGCTGTAATTGCCTGTAATGCGATTCCATATACTTGATAATCAGATTCTTTATAGGCTTCAGAAACGGCACTTAGAACGTATGATTTACCTGTGCCCGCAGAACCATTCAACAATGTAATCCGATCGGTAGAAGTTAAGGTATAGAATGCTTTTTCTTGCTCACTATTAAATGTTCTTGTTTCAGCAACACGTACCGCATTTAAAGGTAATTTCTCAACTAGATTAAATGGTTTTTGAATACGGCTTTCCTCATTAGCATTATAGATAAATGTTGAGATTGATTCCTCAATACCTACAAGCTCTTTAGAAGAAAATACGACTTTATCTTTACCATATAAAGTAGCCATATCAGGGCAAGTTATTACCGATTCATAAGCTTTTAAATATTGTTCTTCACCATCTGTATGAGCCATTAAAAAACGCTCTAGCTCACGCACTGAAAAAACAGATTGATTAGAAGTTAATGCTTTAATTGCTTCGCTTGGGCGCTCAATTATTATTTCACCATTTTGATGACGTACTTGCTTAATATTTTCATTGATATGGTATTTGTGACTGCTAACGTAATCAGCTCTAAAGTTTTGGCTAGACAATTCAATACCTTGCTCTTTAAAACTTCTATGATCAATACGTGCATCAATACCTAAGTTTTCACAAAAATCATTTACATGGTTAGCCCATTCTAGGCGGGTATCAACCACAAACATTTTAGAAGAAAAATAACGATCTTTACCCGCACCGCCCTTTTCAGGGTTTACTGGATTATAACGCTTAAAATGCTTTACTTCGTCACGCTCTATACCGTCTAATTTTCTTTCAGAAAACATAAGGTGAACATGCGGGTTTTGCTGACCATCACTAGCTAGAGGACTATGAATTGCATAAGAATAAGTGAAGTTTTCACCTAAAGTTTTTTCAACAAATTTCTCTACTAATTCTTCTCTTTGTTCTTTATTAAGTTCTCTAGGTAATGAAATTTCTAATTCAGTATAAACACGCCCATTAATACGCTCATTCTTATCTGCTGACTTCCAAAAGTGTTTTGCATCAGTAGCCCATGACGGTAAATTTCCAGATTTAATATTTTCTAAATCATCTCTTTTATACTTTCCATCACGGTTAATGTAGGCGTAATGATTTGCGCCACGAGTTCCTGTAGAACCGTATTGCCTGCCTGTCTTAACTGATAAGTGATAGATCGCCATTTTATGCCTTTTTTGCTTTTGCTTTTTCTGTTTCTCGGAGAGAAACGCGGAAGCGTGCATTCCTACTGCTATAGTCATGATAACCTCTCTATATATTCGCTACAAGTGACAAAACAAATGCTTGCATTTGTCCGATTTTGAAGCAATGCAAGGCATTGATTTTAAAAGCGGTTTTTGGGGCTGATTTTTGGCTTTTTTTGTAATTTATTTTTATATAGATATGGGGTTTCACCCCAAGCCCCACATAAGGGAATAATTCCCTTATGAATCCCTACACTTCGCCAGTGGGTCATCGGGGGTAGACACTTCGTTTACACCCCCTTTAGGATTAGTGTGTTTTTTTGATTTTTGCTGATCAATATGTTTTCAGATGAGCCGTGAGCCTATGGCTTCCGTTCAGTCTGAAAAATATTGACAGTGCTATTGCCTTTGCGAACTCTTATAGTTTTTTGTTGCTTTGTATTTTTTTGGGATTTTTTAATTTTTCATTGTGATATTATTTGATCACCTTATAACTTTTGGATTAAGAAAATGAATATTGAGGATTTTAAATTTACTGAAGATCAAAAAAAATTCGTCACTGAAGAAATTGATCGTTTAAAAAAACTTGAGAACAAAAGTCAAACTGAAGAAATTATCTTAACTTTAGTTTCTAACATTGAATCAGGTACGCCAACGAAACAGCAAATTAGTTCTTTTGAACGGATTATGAAAAATGAGTTTAAAAAATATAAAGCTCGTTTAGAACTGGAAAAAATCAAGGAGGATGAAAAAAAACTTCTTGCAGGTTTAAAAAAAGAAGTCCAAGTTGCACAAGCTAAAGATCGAAAAAAACGTGAACACAAGCTTATTACAATTGGCGCTCTTTTTGAAATGGTAGACTTCCCATCTGAAGATAAAGGCATTATCACTGGGATGCTTTTAAGTGCTATTGAAAATGCAAAAAATAACCCAAGTTATTTTGATAGTTTGAAAGCTTCAGGTGACAAATTTATTAATGATCGTGAACAAGCAAAAAAATCAAAAAGCACTTTAGTTGATAATTCAGGAAGTGTTACTGCTGAATGACTAAAATTGAAATATCTTATATTTTGTCGCAACCCTGCGGGATTGCTTTGTAAGTCCCGCTTAGGGGCAAAGGGGAGTAGTTGCGGTTCTGCGGTCAGCTCGACAAAATCACAGATTTTGTCGGCTTCGCTTGAACCTTGCAACGGTAATCAGGGAGGGAAGAATTTTTATATTTCTTCAGTTCGCAAAGTAGACACTTTGCTCTATTGATACCGCCTAGAGTTTAGTTTTTAATATCATCTTTAAAAATATATAAGCAGGCAGTACCAAATAGCAAAGTTGTAGCTAGATTAAAAAATATTTTAATCATTTCGTAAAAATCTTGATTTGGTTGTCCAAGATCATTGTACCAGTGGCTACTTATAAAATTCCCAATGTTATACCCTGCCAACATTCCTACAAGTGTATAAATAATTATCATCAGAATTTTAGATTTATACTTAGTGTTTTTCATTAAAATTTTCCATTTGCTCTATGTTCTCATAGTAATCTAATTCAGTTACTTTCAACTCTAACAATATTGAGTGATAAAAGTTTAATGGTAGATTCAAAAGTTCATTGTGTACCGCCCATAAATCAACTTCAGATTTAAAAAGCTTAGTGTATCTTGGTTTGCCTTTTTGGATTCTTTCGCTTTCTTCTGCAATTAGTTCGGCTCTAATTTTATTTAACATATTGATCATATCTATAGCTGTTTGATCTATTGTATAGATATATGAAGTTTTGCCATTCATCCATAATTGAGCATCACGCTTATTGAACTTTGTATTTTCTTCATAGACTACATTATAAAAATCTATAACCTGTTCCCGACTGTATAAGCCATTCTTAAAGCATTCTATTTTGAACTGTGCATTATTCATATTAGTGACCTCAATAACTTTATGTTAGCTCTTACCTGTTAAGACTATGCTTTTTTGCATATCCATAAATTTGATTCGCAATGAACCGCAATTTTTTTGCTTCATTGGAATATCACCCGCAAAAAAATTGCGGGCGACTTTATCACCACTTTTTTGGTTTCTATATTTGATTTAAAACCAGTAATGTTGATTCTAAATCTTCAATATGTACACCTAGTTTTTGGGCTAGTCTGTGCATGTTTTTATCATCAAGTATTCTTAGCGCTTTGTGTAATGATGCATAATTATTTAATGTAGAAAACTCCTCTATTTTATCATCAATGTAAACTTGATCTAACCCAGCATCTTTAAAACACTCGATCACCTTTAGCCCAACAAAAGATAATTTTTCAATCATTTTAACCTTTCCTTAAATTGCTTCATTGATTAGTAAAGAAAGCCCCGCAGGGCTTACTTTATTATATTTGATCTATAAGGCTTATTACTCGTTTAGATGCGTATATCCCATTTGCATTTAACTGGCGTACCCAAGCGCCCCGACTTGGCGACCATTTAAAACCATTACTTTTTAAAATTTGGCGTATTTCTTCCGTAGGTTTACCATCAAATATAAACATGCAACGGTTTTCTATTTTGCATTCTGTATATTTATAAAGATCGTTCTCAACTTCATTTGAAGTTCTATTTTCAAGTGTTTGCAATTCTGCAATACGCTTTTTCAAGCGGTTAATTTCAGCATTATTATTCTGAAGTGAATAGCTTGCAAAACCAATTGAGCCATATTTAGGATTTAATACGTCTATAGCTTTTTCTTCAGAGAATCCAAGTTCAATTAATCCCTCTAAACGTGCATTGTGTTCGGGAAATTTTTTAATTAACTTGTTAGCCTTTTTCATTAACTCTTGCGCCTGCTGTAACTTCTCAAGCTTGCTTTTAAGTTTTTCTATTGCATTAGGGTCGTCACTTGAAATACCGCCCTTGCCTACGCTATCAGCTTTATTTTGATAGTATTCGGCTTTCTTCATTTCCTGAACTGATTTACCCATAATAGAGTGAATTTTAGAACGAAAGTTTCTATCTCGTTTTTCACTATGATGACCAACTAAAACTGGCTGTCCAAACGGTATACATTCAACCATTTGATTTGAACGTGTCGCCAATACTGTGCTTTTTACTGTTGCTTTATCAGCTAAAGCTTCATAACGATCTAAGCGGTTTTGTTGGCGTTCTTCATAACGGTTTAAGCGTTCTGCTTTGATTGCATCATTGTTATTTTGGTCGTTCATAATTCAATACCTTTTTAATTTAAGTCGCCAATCGACTTAATAAAAACATTATACCTAAATTGATTTGTTAGTACAAAACAATATATGTAAACAAGTGTAATTTTTATTGTGTGTCTTGAATGCTTCAGATTTGCGCTGTAGCGGGTTGTTTCTCTTTCCTGTGGTTTTGGTCACTCCCGATCTGAACCAAGCCCGCAGGCATTAAAAAAGCCCCTTGCGGGGCTTCTTTTCTTTTAATAAATCAATTTATAAATTGCTGTAGTATCTAAAACATTCCTATTTTTATGTATAACGTCTTTTATGTAATCACTAAAAAAAACGGCTCTGCGATTGATTGCAGGTTTTGAGCTGTATGTCATCATTGCAATTTTAGACAATGCAAATAAATTTACCACAATTGAAAATTCTAGGGCATTCAGGTTAAACGCTTCGTCCCATCCATTTTCCATATAAAAAATTGAATCAGATTGCAAAGTCCAAAAGCCGTTTTTAGTTTCCCATACTCCCCCGTCATAGCTTTCACATAATCGGCTTGCTTCTTGATATAAGATATTTTCCCATACATAAATTGTATGAGCCATTGCAACTGTATAGCGTGGAAATTCGCTTTCTTGCATTGACTGCATAGCAACTAGGTCGGTTTTATTAAAGCTGTCATAGCTCATGTCTGCGATTTCTTCATCAGTCAACAAAACTAAATCAGTCATTTTTTAATTCCTTTGTATGAGGTCGCCAATCGACCTGATAAATACATTATACCTAAATTGATTTGTGAGTACAAAACAATATATGTAAACAAGTGTAATTATTATTGTGTGTCTTGAATGCTTCAGATTTGCGCTGTAGCGGGTTGTTTCTCTTTCCTGTGGTTTTGGTCACTCCCGATCTGAACCAAGCCCGCAGGCATTAAAAAAGCCCCTTGCGGGGCTTCTTTTAATTATGCGTATGATGAAACATAACTGCGCTTATAAACCTTTGTGCCTGTTGCTAGTGTTTCGTATTCGTGCGGTGTCGCTCTGATATAGCTTGTGATCATGATATAGCCGTCTAAAATTTTCTTTTTAATTGGTTCTCCAATAAATTCGTTTTGCTTTGGTGATACTTCACTTTGCATAAAAGCCGTATCATGTGAGCGTTTAGCAATTTCCCGAACTTCACAAAATGCGCCTTTCTTAGATACCACTTGATAAAATTCTACGTTGGTTTGTTCATAGCCCCAGCATGTAGATAAAATATCGCCTACCTGTAGTTCTTCACGGAATTTTTTTAAACGCTCTGCGGTTTTTTCTTTGTTCTGTAATTTTTGCTCATATCTTGCATTACATGATTGGATACTTTCCCCAACGGCTTGTTTTAAACGCTCAATTGTTCTGTAGTGAGTATTGATAAATGGTTTTTTTGCTTTTGCTCGATACGCCTTACATACAAGCATTTCAGTTGATACAAAAAAAACCGAACCGTCTTTAGCAGTTAAAACCAAACTGCCCTCATAGAACATTTGACCTTTTTCATTTTGAGTAAAATTTTTCATTTTCGAGTACCTTTTGTATGAGGTCGCCAATCGACCTGATAAATACATTATACCTAAATTGATTTGTGAGTACAAAACAATATATGTAAACAAGTGTAAAACTCTAGGCGGTATCAATAGAGCAAAGTGTCTACTTTGCGAACTGAAGAAATATAAAAATTCTTCCCTCCCTGATTACCGTTGCAAGGTTCAAGCGAAGCCGACAAAATCTGTGATTTTGTCGAGCTGACCGCAGAACCGCAACTACTCCCCTTTGCCCCTAAGCGGGACTTACAAAGCAATCCCGCAGGGTTGCGACTAGGGCAGGGGGTTAATAATCCCAACGGCTTGCAACTGATCTAAAGTAAATTGATTTTTCATAGCCTAGTTTTCTTTCTACTGAAAACTTCCAACGGTTTACCGATGGCTTATCTATTCCTGAAAAATAAATAGGGTTAAAATTTGGTACTCGATAAACCTTTCTTTTTTTACAGCTCGGAATGCAATTTAAAATTTCATCTGCAATCATTTCATTATCACATTCAAAAATTGCATCACTGCCCGCTTTAATCACTTTGCTTTTTTCTAGTACCCCATACCAATTAAGGAGAATATAAAAGCGGTATATATGGGAAATATCAACGCTATATAGCCCTTTCATATCTTTGTATGATTGAGCTGTTTCAACTATAGGCAACTCTAACGAAAGTTGTTCTTTACTGGTCATAACTCAAAGCCTTTTTTATTAGATCGCCAATCGACCTGACAAATATATTATACCTATATTGATTTGTGAGTACAAAACAATATAGGTAAATTAATGTAATAGCGTTATGCGCCCTGATTGCTCTTATTTTTCGCTGTAGTGGGTTGTTTCCCTTTCCTGTGGTTTTGGTCACTCCCGATCTGAACCAAGCCCGCAGGCATTAAAAAAGCCCCTTGCGGGGCTTACTTATGTTTGCTTTAGATAGGTAAAGTAAAAGTCTAAAATTTGTTTAAATAGATTAATTGCTTCGTGATGTGCTTCAGCAATATTGGAATGTTCATGGGTGAAATAAAACTCATGTGGTGCTTTATCTATGTAGATAGTAATAATGTTTGCATCTTGCATTTGACAGTTTCCAAAGGACACGCAAAATGTACCTTTTGGACTTTCAAGATAGGCTCTTGAGTAGTAATCGAAGTTTGCTTTTTCAAAAGCATTTAGTAGTTCAATAACTATTTTTTTAGTATCCAACTTTGTGAAAATATTGTTCATAATTAATCACCTATTATTTAAGTCGCCAATCGACTTAATAAATACATTATACATATAATGATTTGTGAGTACAAAACAATATATGTAAACTTTTGAAATTATTATTACTGCTATACTAATTAACATTAATACGCATAATATGATTTGTGAGTACAATACAACTTAGGTATAATATTAGCTCGAAAGTTTACGCACGTATTGGGAATGCTTCAGCATACCCAATGCTAAGTAAAGCTTTGAGCAATCAACCGACTGTAGGCAAGGGCTACCGTTCTCGCAGGCATAGAGGGCGATAGTAGAAACACTATATATAGTGGCTAGTAGGTATGAGATCCGCACTAGATATAGTGTTATAGAATTACTTAATTAAAAGCAGGGCAGGGCTTCATGGCGAACTTATCTAATGAATTTGCAATACCTTTAAAGGTCGTTACTGCACGTTGCCAACACTTGAAAGCAAGTTTTAAGGGTATCTTTAATAAGATTGAATCAAAGGCTATCAAGTATAAAAACGATGATAAAAAAATTAGTTCTTTGGTCACTTGGGATGATTGGATATATGCAGGCTTAGACTGCTATGCTCCAGACTGGCAGAAAGGTTTAAATGTTGGTGATGCAATTCCCGATCATCTAATCAATAATTTGCCTTGTCCTACTGGTGAACTGGTCACGCTCGGTTCTTGGATGCTGACAAAGAATATTTATAGATTTGAAAATGAGGTAGCAACTGAACTAACAAAAAGTAAATTTGAGGGCAATTTGCCAAACTTTTTGATCAATGTTCCTGAGCTGTGCATTTACGTTCAAACTGATAATTTTGATTTGCACTTTCAGCAATCTAAAATTTATGGAGTGATATTTACCTTAACTGAACTTTGCTATCAAAAAGTTTTAGTATCTACGATTTTTCTTGATACTGGTTTAACTCGAACAATCGTCTTATTAGTCAATGAAGAAAAAGCTATAGAAGATTGTTTATCAGATTTCATAGATGAATTTCATGATGACCGTTCAATATTAGATGAAAATGAAATAGATCAATACCAATCCCTACAAAAGCAACTTATCAATATTTTGCTTTGGTTCAGTTTATCTAAGCCTGATTATGTCCCATTGCTTCCTGACAACCATAAGGAAAGGGTAGGCGTTCAGACCGTAAAGCGTGTGCCTAGATTATTTGAAGCCCAAAAGTACAAGCCTTTTATTGCAGGCAAGGAAATGTCTAAGCAGATTAAAGCCGTAAATGATCAATTAACTGAATATTCTAAACAATCATCAAAAGTACACCGCAGACCACATTTAAGGCGGGCGCACTATCACTTGTATTGGTATGGGGCAAAAGGTAGTTATGAACGATACGATTTTAAATGGATACCTATAACTTTAGTTGGCGGTACTATAAAAAATATGGACTGACCTTTTTGACATTTCCCCCGCACTCATAACCCACTTAAATCATTCAATAAAGTAGATGCCTGGTCAAGACTGCATACTTGCAGTTTTGACCAAGCATCGGAATATGATTTTTCACAGTAAGAGTTTTGGCCAAGTATGGACCAAGCAATGAAATTGCAAGTCCATACGTGCTAAAACGGTTTTAATTAATAGGGTAGGGCGGTTTTAATGGCGGGAAAACATAGAAGATAGACTGGCATAAGTAATGCCCAAAAGTAGCAAAATTCCACGTATTCGCAAAATTAGAAAACAGAATACAAGCATACTTAACCAAAAAAACTTAGTCCCAGTTAAGCTAGGGAAAAAGAACATAATAATTGCAGGCATTAAAAAGCCAGTGATGATAAGTACCCTGATTATAATTTTCTGCATGTCAGTCCCTCCAAAGACAAATAAGCCCCACTTATTGGCGGGGCGGTATTTCTAGCAACTTAAAAATATTAGATAGATAGGGTCGCTTATTTTGGCTCTCCAATTCATTTATAGCGTACTCAATTGCAACCTGATCTACCTGTGTAATTAGGTAATCAAAGTTTTTTTGATCAATTTCATTATTTATGATCACCTTATTTTTTAGATCATTTAGGTTCATATCAAGCCCTTAATTTTCATCAAGCTTTAATAAGTTTTCATTGATAAGCCAAGCCGATAATGCCTGTCTAATTTGGTCACTTCGGTTGATACCATGAACAGCCTTAAAGCTGTTTATCTTCACATCATACAAGTGATTAATGGTGTAGATTAATTGCTTAGAATTACCCTTACTTAATTCTTCACTGTATGGCGCACTTGGATTGTTTAAATAGAAGTCCAAAGCCGATCTAGCAATATCTGCTAGTACGACTTTTCTTTTATCCGCTACTTTCTCGATCTTTTTGTATAGATCGGGATTGATCTTAATTTTTTGAATTTTGTCAAAGTTCAAAGAATTAACAATGTGAGCCTTTTCATTTGCAATATGGGCATTGCTACTGGTCACAGTAGCATTGCCTTTAGGTGCTTTCATTCAGTCATTCCCTCACGTTGTAAAATTTCATCAATTAAAGCATCGACTTCGGCAATTGCTTTCTTATCCTGTTTCCCATGATCATCTTTATATTCATAGATAGACAAGCCCTCGCCCAATGAACGTGAAAAAGCAGTTCGTAACGCAATCTTAGTGTCCAAAATTGGTAAAGGGTAACTTTCAGCTAACCACTCTTTAACCTCATTAAAGACCTTAGTTTGTGGGTTTACGCCACTCAATAAAAAGTAAGCTGAAAAATCACGATAGCCCTTAATTTCATTGATTGATTTTAAGGTTTCTTTAGTAGCCCAAGCATCCAATGGACTTGTCGTATTTGGAACGATCGCAACGTCACAAGCTACAATAGCAAGGCGTGTTAATTCTGACTGTCTGCCTGCGCTGTCAGTGATTACAAAGTCATATTTTGATTTAATTTTAGCAATCTCTTTGGCTAAGTTGGTTTTTGGTACACCAATAACAGTAAAGCCTAAATCAATATCTGCTTCTTCACGTACAGTAGCCCAGTCAAGTGAACTAGCTTGCGGGTCACCATCAACTAACAGTACGTCATACCCACGTAGAGATAAGCCCATAGCTAAATTAATTGAAGTCGTTGTTTTAGATACACCGCCTTTCTGATTAACCAATGCTATTACTTTAGATAATTTTTCAGTGTTATTGCTCATGTTCTTTTCCTTTAAATTAAGTATTGTCTGTTGTTTTTACTGATCGTCTGCTTTCAGGAAGAATGCCTTTATCGACCATTGAATTAATTAAAAAATCTGTTTGGCTTAAATTGTTATCTTTGCAGAATTTAATAAGTTTCAACTTATCTTCATGGTTCATACGTGTTTGAAATCTATCTTCTTTGACAACTTCTTTAACACTGTTTTGATTACCAATCATTGTTGATCTTGTCTTACCTTTAGTAGATTTAATCATAGGTATATTCCCTAACTATTTATACATATATTAATTTGTACTCACAAAACAATCAAGGGGTATTTTAGATACTTTTGTAATTGTTCTCTATTGTTCTAATAGTTTGTTATTTAAAGTCTTTATAAGTAAAACTATATATAAGCAATACTTATATATGTACTGGGAATAGGCGCTATTACAATAAGGCGCTTATCTGCTTCAACCTCACAACCTTAGTCGTTTTCGCTTCGCTTCAACCGCCTTGCGGTTGGTGAGATTGAGCAGATTTCGGCAATATTCACCCTAGATAGCCTAAGCAAAAAAAATTGCTTAAAATGGCTATCTTGAATATTGCCGTTGTAGCATTGCTGTCGGAGCCGACATCGCTTTCAATCGACACTGTATGCCAATGTAAGGGCATAACAGCAAGTGAGTATTTAGAGCCTTACAGCTC
>NZ_CP032139.1:0-7654 GCF_002165295.2 Acinetobacter sp. WCHAc010052
ACCATCTCAAGGAATCCCCCTCAAGCATAGGTCTGTTTGAATTGAAATTCAAGACAGCCCATGCTATCGTGGTTTTCCCGAAGGGCGCACTTAGCCATTGGATTTCATCCAATGGTGCGACAAGGGGTAAATCCCCTTTGTAATCCCCTGACCAACATATACATGTTGGTAATTTCGATAAATCGAAATAAAGAGCAAAAGCAAAATGGCGATATATCATTTTTCAGTTAAAACGATTAGTAGAGGTAATGGACGATCGGCCGTTGCTTGTGCTGCATATCGTTCAAGTGAAAAATTGGTATGCGATTTTTATGGAAAAGAACAAGACTACACAAGAAAAACTGGTGTCGAATTTACAAAAATCTATGCACCTGAAAATACAAATACTGAGTTACTCAAGCGCCAAACACTTTGGAATGAAGTCGAAAAGGTTGAACGTAGAAAAGATGCATTACTTGCAAGAGAGTTTGAGATTGCATTTCCCAGTGAGTTAAACGCTGAACAGCGTGAAAATATGCTCAATGAACTTTGCCGAAACCTCGTTAAAAAATACGGTGTCATCGTTGATGCTGCTATTCATGCACCTCATACAGACAGTGGAAGTGATGAACGCAACTACCATGCACACATCATGTTCACAACCCGAAGTATTAATGAGCAGGGTGGCTTTTCAGCAAAAAAATATAGGGACTTCAGTCGTGACAATGGCACAGAAACTGTAAGCCACTGGAGAGAATCATTTGCAGAATTATGCAATCACCACCTGAAACAAAATGGATTTGATGAACGTGTCGATCACAGAAGTTATGAAGACCAGGAAAGTGACCTAGAAGCAACTCAGCACGAAGGTCCTCAAGCGACATACCTCCGGAGACGAGGAATATTTACAGAAATTAGTCTGAAAAATGATGAAATTAAGCTACGTAATTTAAAAATCAAAAAGGTCATCGCACTGGATGAAAACATCAAAGTATCTGAGGATCTTGTTCAAAAAGTACGAAGTGAGCTTCAGTTTCAATACTCTCAAGCTGAGTATTTAGAAAAAACTTCTCAGAAACTTTCTGAATTTCAAAATGAAGAATTATCAAAATTAACAACAAAATTAAACACGATGAGTTCTGCAATATCAGAACTACGCAAAAAAGAGCCTTTATTTTTTAAAACAAAATGGATCAATCAAATAAATGACCTGATCGACCAACACAACACCCAACTAGACATCCAAAAGCATATTTCTGGTCTTAGTGAAATAGAAAAAAAAGAGAGATATTCTGATCATTTAAATAAATGGACAGAAGAAAATCAGCTGCTCCAGCCTAAAAAGTCTTTTGCAAAATTTGACGAACCGAACATCACTGTTAAACAACGAAAACTTAATGATCAAATTTCAAATATAGATCATCAAATTTCTGAAATATCACGCAGAGAAACTGAGTATCAAGAGTATGTACGCGATCAAAGACTGGAGATCATAAATAGTTATATATTTGAAGAAGATAACTATGGAAATAAATACTTTAGTCCTCAAAATGGTGAAAAACAAAAGCGACTATATGCAGAAGAAATGGAAGATCTAAAAATCCAAGAATTGCATACGGCTTTTACAAAAAAAATTGAGACCGAAGCGCAGCAAGAGTTTTCCCAAAAAAGAGCAATACAGCTCGAAAACGACCGAAAAGATCGTGAATCTAGAGAACAGCAGTTACGTAAAGAACGAGAGCAACAAGAACAACGCTATGCACAAGAACGAGAGCAACAAGAACATTTGGCATTTTTAAGACGCCAAGAACAAGAAAAACAGCAGAGAAATGAGCCTAAAAAGCCAGAAAATGACAATAACCATGACTACACGCCTTAGCAATCCCATTTAAGCGCAAAAAAACGGGGGTTTTAGCGACTTTTGATAGAAATACAGTAAAACTATAGTTGATAAAAATAAAATCGCTTAAAACGCAAATGAGAGCCTTTTAGCGAGTGTCTACGAGTGACACAACGAAAGGTTGCTTATTCCCCCTCTGAAAAACCGTTTTTTATTGAATTACTGGGGACAGTGATTAGCGAGTGTCTACGAGCGAAGTATTGATGCTTTTGCTCGTCAAAAAGCATGAGCATAGCGAATGCATTATTCATGTTTTGCTTTTTGAATCCTTGATCATATATGCAAAAAACTGCCCCCACGAAGCGAGTGAAACGAGCTTCAATAGAGTACGAGCTTTAGCGAGTACCAAGGGCAGTTTTAATAACTCACTTTGGAAATAAATTCCCTTTTATTCTTTTAAAAAGCTTTTAAAAGCTTTTAGACCCTCTGAAAACCTTATGCAGCAATAGTTTCAAGCGTTAAAAGGGTACAAATAGCATGATAAAGGGTACAAATAGCATGATTTTATCGTTTAAAAGGGTACAAATAGCATGATTAAAGGGTACAAATAGCATGATAAAGGGTACAAATAAATTATTGTACCCTTATGTTTATTGGTGTACATTGTTTTCTCATAAGGGTACAAAAATCATGTTCATTTTTTATAAGGTTTGATATCTGAATGAATAAAGAAAATAGTTATGATAAATCTTATCCAGTAACAACAATGGCTATTCAAAACAAAGTTACTGAATGCTTTAAAAGCATGTCTGTAGATGAAAAAAGAATTTTAATTATGGCTTCTCCGATTGCTAGAAATGTCGATGCAAGTGAACAAGATCAAATCTTAATATCTGCTCAACAATTTGCTGATGACTGTGGTATCAAAGTCAATTCTGCTTATAAACAAATTGAAAATGCGTCAAAAAAACTAGTAGATCGGTCCTTTTCATACGTTAATGATAGGGGGAAAAAGGTCTACTCTAACTGGGTAATTGATGCTACTTATGAAGATGCAGGGATATCTTTAAGGTTTACATCTATTGTTTTGGTGATGTTGAAAATTTTAGATAAATACAATCCATACACTCGTTATAAAAAAGATGTAGTTCTAAAATTAAAAAAAGACTACTCAATAGACTTTTACCATTTAGCGAAAAAAAATCAGGCAAAAAATGGCTTTGAATTAACGCTAGATGAAATGTTTACAGAGTTTGGTTTACCAGAATCTTATAGAGATTTGAGGAACTTAAAACGAAGAGTTTTGAAGAGCTCATTAGATGAAATTAATGAATTTACCGATGTAACAGTTGACTATAGTCCAGTTAAAAAAGGACGTTCTGTTGTCGGCTTTAAGTTCACTGTGAAAGAAAAATCTAAGCCAAAATTAATAGCTCCTGAGCGAGATCCAAAAACAATAGATATGTTCTGCAACCTGTCTGATGCTCAAATTAACAAGTACAGTGCTATTTTATCTAAACTTTCTGAGCTATCAGACCTAAGTAACTTCCAGGACTATCCTAGTTTTGCCCTTTGGATTAGTGGCATCTTACGAGATCCGAAAAGTGTAAGAGAGGAAACAGCAAAGCGGATTTTTAAAGCTCTTCATAGCAAGACGGATTTTAAACCATGAAAACTAGAGCTGAATTAGATGCAATGAGCCATCAAGAACTCAAAGACTATGAGCAAATTTTACTTGCTCTGTGGACACCAAGAATGGCTATTGAAAGTGACATTGAAAGGTTAAGCACTAATCGCAACGAATTATTAGAAATTTTTAATCAATTAAAAAATCCTGATGCTCCTGAAAATGAGCGTTTAAAAAATTCTATTTTATCGCTCAAATATAAGATTGAAGATTTAGAAGATAAATTGGATGATCTTATTCAAGATAATCGCTTAAATCGTGCAGATTGAATTATTCAGTTTATTTAATTAAAACCGTGAAACATTGATCAAAGAATAGGCGTGGAACGTGAAAAATCATAAAAAAAGCCCACCAGAGGGTATGTGGGCTAAAATCATGTAACTACAGCATTGATTTCTATAGATAATTATAACACATTTCGTATAAGGCGTATTATGTTAATTTTAGAAATTCTAAAAAAGGGATAGTTTTTAACTATCCCTTTATCTTGTAAAAATTATCTTAGTAATAATACTGGTTTTGTAGAACTTGATAACAATTTGGTCGTCGTACTACCAATAAAAAACTGGCGTATCTTTGAATGACCATATGCACCAATCACAATCATATCAATAACGTTTTTTTCTTGATAATCCAATATAGATTTCTCAACATCACCTTCAAGCACACTATCAATGACATCAAAACCATTATTTGCAAGTAGCTCTTTTGCCCAAGTGACTTGTGATGTCATATCACTATTTGGCTTACCAACATATACCACATGAGCTGTCAGGGTTTTTAATAAAGGGCTATTTGCAATTTTGTCTACACAAATACGTGCAGTAGGACTTCCATCAAAAGCAATTAAAAATGACTGAGGTGGACTAAACGGTGAGGATGTGATTAACACGGGTTTATGAAGAGCACGAACAACATTTTCAATATGGGTTCCAACTTTACTGGAATTGTGCTCGGTTTCAGTTCCATGCTTACCCATAACAAGAACTCGAATATCCTCTTCCATTCCCATGATTGTTTCTAAAAGACTGCCATGGCGTTGAAAGCTTTGAGCATCAATAGAGAACTTCTCCAATAGATAGTTTTTTGCTTCCCGAAGAAGAATTTGGCCATGCTCTAGCTCAATTTTCCCCTTACGTTCTTCCAGTTCAACCAACTCGTTTAGCAAGGTTTCTCGACTTCCTAGACCAATTGCACCACTTAAATCTTGTGGTGCTTTCGCTTTTGGCTTATCAATGACATGCAATAACTGAAGAGGTGAATTCAATTTATCGCTAAACCAAGCTGCATAATCACAAACGGTATTTGTTGCTAATGATCCATCAATACATGCAATAATTTTTGACATAATTCATCCCTCTTAGTGGCTATTTAAGCGATCTAAAGCATCTGGCTTATCATGGATACCAAACTTATCGACTAACGTTTTACTGGCTTCATTCATTCCAATCAGTTCGACTTCTGTTCCTTCACGTCTAAACTTAATGACCACTTTATCTACGGCAGCGACCGCAGACACATCCCAAAAGTGAGCCTGACTAACATCAATCACAACTTTTGAAAGTGCTTCTTTGAAATCAAATGCAGAAGTAAATTTATCTGCTGAGCTGAAGAACACTTGACCTGTTACCGTATAAGTACGGGTATTTTCAGGTTCATTAAATTCGGACTGAATTGCCATGTAGCGTTCAATTTTGTTGGCAAAAAATAATGCAGAAAGAAGTACACCAACTAATACGCCATAAGCCAAATTATGTGTCGCAACGACCACGATGACTGTAACGATCATCACAATATTGCTAGATAAGGGATATTGGCGGATATTGCGTAGTGAATCCCAGTTAAATGTTCCAATTGCTACCATGATCATGACAGCAACCAGTGCAGCCATTGGAATGGCTTTAAGCCAGTCACTGATAAACACCACCATAATTAACAGAAAGACCCCTGCACTAAATGATGATAAACGGGTACGTCCACCAGATTTCACATTAATAATGGATTGACCAATCATGGCACAGCCTGCCATTCCGCCTAAGAAGCCTGAAGCGACATTGGCAACACCTTGCCCTTTACATTCTCGGTTTTTATCACTGGTGGTATCTGTTAAATCGTCGACAATTGTTGCGGTCATCATGGACTCAAGTAAACCCACGGCTGCCAAACCTAGTGAATAGGGTAAAATAATCACTAAAGTTTCAAGATTTAAAGGGATATCAGGAAGTAAGAAAATAGGTAATGTATCTGGTAATTGCCCCATATCACCTACGGTTCTTACATCTAAACCAATGAACAAGGCAAAAAGCGTAAGGAGGACAATACAGATGAGGGGAGAGGGTAAAAGTTTCCCTATTACTGGGATATAAGGGAATAGATAAATAATAGCTAAACCGCCAATTGTCATCGCATAGACATGCCATGTCACATTAGTGAGTTCAGGTAATTGAGCCATAAAAATTAGAATAGCCAAAGCATTTACAAAGCCAATCACGACTGACTTTGATACAAACCGCATCAAGGCCCCTAATTTTAGATA
This sequence comes from Acinetobacter sp. WCHAc010052, assembly GCF_002165295.2. NCBI lineage: Bacteria > Pseudomonadati > Pseudomonadota > Gammaproteobacteria > Moraxellales > Moraxellaceae > Acinetobacter > Acinetobacter sp. WCHAc010052. Next base: position 6,043 of record NZ_CP032139.1, read on the forward strand.
GCCTGCTAGGATTTGAATAAATCCTGTCAAAATTGTGGCTGCTAATAAGTATTGCAGACCATGCTCTTTAACCAGTGTGACCATTAATAAAGCCATAGCACCAGTTGCAGCAGAAATCATCCCTGGACGACCGCCTACAAAAGAAATTACCACGGCAATACAGAATGAAGCATATAGCCCGACTTTAGGATCGACACCTGCAATAATTGAAAAGGCAATTGCTTCAGGAATTAGAGCTAAAGCAACAACAATACCCGCAAGAACATCTCCGCGAATATTGGAGAACCATTGTTCTCGAATAGTGGATAACATGAAAATAGCCTATTTTTTTAAATTTTAGGAAAGGCTAGTGATGTGATATATGACACACAAGCTACTACACCACATCACTAGACAGTGATGAGTTATTTACTGTTTTAAGAGATAAATAAACTTATGGTGGCGTAAGTGTCATATTAAGAAAGATATCTATTTTGGAGGGTTTCGGGGGCAATGATAGCAGTTAGGCCCTTTTCTATCCACCCTAACCGCAGTACTGAAGTAAAAGTAAGAATGATCATAGATAATTTTAGAATTGATTTATGTCCATTTAACATAATGGTGGTTATACGAAATTGACAATATGTACAGGATTCTGTACATTTAGGATTGTAAAGTTTCAATCACTACCGCCTAGGTAGTCTAGCTAGCAGCGTTTTGACGCAGCTTACCCTATGAGGGATAGATATATGCATGTATTTACATATACGGACGCACGTAACAATTTAAAATCTGTTTTAGATAAAGTAATTGATGATGTAGACGTTGCTTTTATTACAAGAAAAGAAGGTGGCCATGCTGTAGTAATGGGACAAGATCATTACGATAGCTTAATGGAAACGTTATATCTCCTTTCATCTCCAAATAATGCAAGTCGTTTAAATGAATCAATTGCTCAATTACGTGCAGGGAAAACAAAACACAGAGAGTTGATTGAGGATGACGAATCGTAACGTCGAATGGACTGATAATGCCTGGGATGAATATATCTATTGGCAGACACAGGATAAAAAGATACTTAAGCGTATTAATACCTTAATCAAAGAATGTCAGCGAACACCTTTTGAAGGAACAGGAAAACCAGAACCTTTAAAAGCTAATCTTTCAGGATTTTGGAGTCGTAGGATTGATGAAAAGCATAGATTAGTTTATGAAGTGACAGATGAACGAATCTCTATAATTCAATGTCGATTCCATTACTAACAAGATCCCCTATTTTTAGGGGATTGTTTTTTTATTTAATACAAAATCTCATATGCGAAATTTAGGTGTTATTCCATATAACGCCATTAAAAAGATCTTTATCTTTCTGCCTATTTTCTTCAGTCTTACTTTCCGTGCTTAAAAACTTTTCAAAATCGGTTAGTTGACCCTTAAAAGATTCATCATTTTTCAGTTTGTTTAGAACCCAAGCCCCCAGTAGAATTTTACGTCTAGTATCATCTTTTCTTTGTCGATCAGAATTTTTCTTTTTTTCACGAGCAGCAATAGCTTGTTTTTGTGCTTTTAGTTGTCTTAATCGTTCTTCTTGCTTTGCAATTTTTTGCTCTAAAGTTTCAACACTCATACCATC
>NZ_CP032140.1:0-5025 GCF_002165295.2 Acinetobacter sp. WCHAc010052
GTGTTTGGATCTCTTTTTGCTTCAACTTTTGGCTGTTGTTTTTGCTTAAATTTGAAAGAAAAACCTGAAATGATCCGTCCTTTTTTATGCTGTTCATACGTTACAGTAATATCAGTATGCTCATTAATTTGTTTAATTGATGGTTCAAGCACACGCTTTTTAAAGTCACTCATGGCGGTGTATTCACTATCAACAAGACCTAATCTGTTTCTAAACTCACTAAGTTCTAGTTGTGGAACTTTTCCAACTTCACGCCAAGCAATCAGCAATTCATAAAGCCTAGTGGCGTATTTACTGGTTAGGTGAGCAACTTGTTTAGCTTCATATTTTGTAAAGTGTTCTTCCAATCGTGTGATTAAAGGCACTACATCAGGAGCAAAAGTAATTTCTAACAATGCTAGGTCATCTACATAAAATATACGGCTTACCCAGCGAGATCGAACAATGCCGACTTTGCCTGTTTTTTTATATTCGGCTGTATAACTAAATTGACGATTAAACAGATTATTTACAGCTTCTCTCAAAGCTTTATATGACGCATCGGCAGATACATTGAATAGCTTGGCGTAGTCACTAGCATGTATTTCCAGTTTACTATCCGCAGTGATTCCTTGTCCCGATTCTCTAGCATTAATGATAGCTAGCATGATCAAACGTTGTTCCGTTAGCTCTAGGTTGTAACTGGCATTTATTAGAGCATTATCTTTCACGACTAAACTATTTTTCATAAGAAGAACTTATTATTATCTAATTAAAGGACAATGTAATCTAATATCTTTTTAAGGTCAATATTTATAATGTCTTTTAATTAAGAGCAAATGTCCGTTTATACAAGAGCAAATGTCCGTTTATACAAGAGCAAATGTCCGTTTATACAAGAGCAAATGTCCGTTTATATAGTCTGTAACACTTACTACACAAGGGTTTCAACCTGTCTAAAAGCATTAAAAGCTTTAAAAATAATTAAAAGCCTTTCGAGAGGGGAGTGCTAAAAACTGCCCTATGTACTCGCTAAAGCTCGTACTCTATTGAAGCTCGTTCCTCGCTTCGTGGGGCAGTTTTTAGTTAATCCTGTTGTGAAATCTAAAAGCAAAAGCATTTGTAATGTATTCGCTTCGCTCATACTTTTTGAAAAGCAAAAGCTCCAAAGTTCGCACCCATTCGGGATGCTCTGTAGCTACCGTTTAAAATCGAAAGGGAGCTTGTAATCAGAGAAAAGGCGAGGGCGAAATTTTGATGATGCTCAATCGCTCGTAGACACTCGCTCGGTTCTTATTATCTAGGTTTTAATTATTTACTGGAGCTAACCAAAGTTGTGAAACATTGCTTAAATAATAGGCGTGGAACGTGAAAAATCCATAAAAAAGCCCAATCGGGTGTGATTGGGCTATAAACTAGAAACTACAGCATTGATTTCTATAGATAATTATAACGCATTTCGTATAAGGTGTATTATGTTAATTTTAGAAAATCTAAAATAATTATTGATAATTTTTTTTGAAAATTTAAAATACCTTCCGATTGGTATGTTAGGTATGATTACTTATGAACAGTGTGTTACTCGCTTATGTATTACTTGGATTTGCAATAGTTTCCGAAGTGATTGGAAGCACTTTTTTAGTTAAATCAGAGGGTTTCTCAAAATTATTTCCGAGTATTATGGTGATAATTATATACAGTCTAGCTTTCTATCTGCTATCACAAGTTATTAAAACAATCCCTTTAGGTATTGCATATGCGATATGGGGAGGAGTCGGTATTGTTCTGACTACTATTGTTGGCTACGTTTTATTTAAACAAACTTTAGATGCTCCAGCTATGATTGGTATTGTTTTAATAGTTTCTGGAGTTGTTATTATTAATCTATTCTCTCAATCTACAGGTCATTAAGTGAAAAAAATGCAACAGCCTAAGAAACAGCCAGAAATTATTCGAAAGCGTATTCTTGAACAAGCAGCTACTCTTGTTTCACAAAAAGGCATTTCTGGTGTTTCTATTCAAAATATTGCTACAGCAGTAGGCATCACAAAAGGGGGAATATTCCATCATTTCCCTAATAAAGAAATTTTAATAGAAGAAATGTTTAATCAAGTAATTCTTGAAGTAGATCAAACTATTGAATATCTAATGAAACAAGATGAAGACGAATATGGAAAATTCACACGAGCTTATGTTCACAGTGCTTTTATTCATCAAATAAATGGTGTGGTTTCTGCATGGTCAGCTGTATCAATGACTCTAATTACAGAGCCTACCTTTAATAAAATTTGGATGGAATGGCTTAAAAATAGATTATCACAACATGCAGAAACAGACAGTCATCCTAATTTAGAGTTAATTCGTTTAGCAGCAGATGGGTTATGGCTACAAAGTATTACCGGAGTCATTGATGATGAGCAATGTTCAAAATTAGAAGACGATCTGCTTAATCGAACCTATTTAACATAAAATCTCTTATGCGAAATTTCAGCTCGATGCTTTGAAAGATGGCTAAAGCCATGTTTCAAAGTCGGGCAACTTTGCGCTTGCTGTAATTTGATTTGTAATGAGAAAAACCAAGCAAAGTACCGATCAACTAGTATTTTTTAGGGTCGATCTGACACCAGTCATACGTTTTTTCTTTGACACTACTCGGTTCAAACGAGTAGCAATTTTTCCTCATTATTCTCACCAATGTTTCACCATCACTTTCTCGAATTTGTAGCGGATATTTTTTTAGTACAGCCATATCTGCTCTACGTTCATCAATTTCGTCTTTGCTTGGTATGTATAAAAAGATAGCCAAAATGAACACCATCATCACAGCAACAAACGTGCTGGCAAAAATAAAGATAAGTTTTAAGTTGAGCCTGTTTGTAGCTTCGTTTAATGCCTGAATACTGTTGTTTAATGCACCTGTATGCTTCTTATTTGTGTTTTCTAGCGATTTTTCAGCCTTGTCTAGCACTCCACTAGCGACTTGGTTGTAAAACTGCTCTAATCGCTTCTTATCGTCTGCTATGGCTTCTCGATATTCCTTCATGGATGCCAATAAAATATATAACTGGTCATCTAAATCATTTTGATTACTCATAATGACATTCCGCCTCTACTTAGTTTTTGATATGCCTTGCGGAGTGCTTGCTCGGCTCGTTGTTTATCTAATTCTTGCTGTCGTTTCATTTCCGCTTGGCGTTCCAGTTCTAGACGTTTGGTTTCTTGGTTCTTCTGCCATTGATCAAAACCTTGATCGACACGGTTTAAACCACGCTGTAAAACGCTCTCTTTCTGCTGTTTCTGTTGGTCAAGCTGTTGGGCGTTCTGCTGTTTCACATTGTCATTAAAACGGCTGATTTCAGTGTCTATGCCTTGTCTGCGTAATTGGGTGACTTTAGTGCCTTCATGGATGGTGGCTTGTAGTCCGTTATTCTGATCGGCATAGCTGCGGTGATCTATTTTTTCTCGGTAGCCTGCTCGTTCTAATGCGTGATTGGCTAAATTTGCCCACGTTTCCCGAATCTGTTTAATTTCGTCTTGGGTTGTACCCATACCAAGGCTTTTTCGTTTGGCGTTGCTGAGTTCAATATCGGTTTTGGTGGTCAGGGTGAGTTTATTGTCCGTGTCCAATTCGGCTTTTCGGGTGGTAAGCATGATATGGGCGTGATGATTCTTATCATTACCGCCTTTGCTGGGTTCATGGATGGCTAAATCTGCGATCACTCCATAGCGATCAACTAAGGACCTGGCAAAGTCTTTTGCCAAGTCCTTACGTTGATCAGCGTCTAATTCATCAGGTAGGGCAATGACCCATTCTCTAGCGGTTCGGGCATCTTTACGGTTTTCGGTTTTTTCTGCCAAGTTCCAAAGTTCACCACGGTCAATTTCAATATCTAAATTAGACAGAATTTCAGAATGGGCGACACCGTCTTTTCTCGTAAAGTCATGGGTCAGTCCTGTGCGTTCATCTTCTAGTTTTTCCCCTGCACGATATGCAGATGATGCAACCGCAGTTCGCCCCGAACTTCGGTTCACCGTTTTAGTGGAACAATGATAAATTGCCATGCAGTCGCCTTGGGGTGCTTTTGCTTTTAAAAAATTGCGTAGCAGTTTTTTGGGGTTAAGGGGTGTCCCCTTGCGCAACTTTGATTTGAACGAAGTTCAAGTCGTAAGTGCGCATTTCATGAAAAACACGATAGCATATTACCCGCTTGAATTTCAATTCATAGGGTCTTATGCTTGAGTGGTTTTCTATATTCCGAAATTAACCGTTATGACTAAATCTGCTGAAAATATCGAAAAGAAAATTGAAGCCCAGTTAGAGAAGCTGAAACAGTTAAAAGCACAGAAACAGGCTATTGAAGCAAGAGAACGTACCAAAAAGAAAGAACAGGAGCGCAAGGATGATACTAGGCGTAAAATTTTGCTCGGTTCTTACTTGATTAAGAAAATGCAGGCAAATGAAGCTAATAAAGAAAAAATACTCGCTGAACTCAACGAATATTTAACAGAAAATAGAGATCGACAGCTTTTTGATTTGCCCGACATTGAAGCCTAATTTTTCTTAGCTGTTTGGTTATTCTGTTCGGCTTGATACTCGGGAATGAGCGTGTTTAAAACCTTTTGAATATTGTCTTTGTCCTCTATCTGCAAATGATCCCGATAGTAAATTAAGTCCTGTATTTTGCTTTCCATCTGCATTTTTTCGGTGGGTTTGGCATTTTTGGATAGTCGGGATAATAGGAAGATATAACCGCATATATTTTCCCTCGCAATTTCATAATTTACGATGTCGAGGTATTCAACGGTCACATGCTTTAGATCGGTTGATAGGTTATTTAATTTAATCATGGCTGAAATCCTGATTTTTCTAAAATTGGATAAAGCTCTCTGAATTTTTCAGGCTCTAAAAGCATATCAGCGATACGAATAGCAAATTGTTGGTAGCTTTCTGTACCTTGTGAATATTTCCCCATTTCAGGCATTTCTGACATTTTATTCGCAAATAAATGGCGTTGTGCATCGGTCATTTTTATAAAAAAATCAGGC
>NZ_CP032141.1:0-4700 GCF_002165295.2 Acinetobacter sp. WCHAc010052
TTATGCTCTGTCTTTAAAGCCTTTGGTATCAATAATGCTTTAAGACTTGATGGTGGACCAAGTGCTGCTATGGTCATTAGCGGAGTTCATTTAAACCCTTTGGTCGGAGGAGCAAATGTTCTTTATGGTAGTAGTCGCCACATTGCATATCCTCTTAGAGTAGGTAATTAAAAACTAATTCATTAAAAAACCCCTCTAAGTCTTGCAACTTAGAGGGGTTTTCATTTAAATTCGAGGGGTACAGTTATTTGATGTTACTAGCATCATTTAACGAATGATCGGCAGAGTTGGCACTCGTACTGATATTCACCTTACGGCTTATGTACCAGTTCTTATTTTAAAGAAATACTACTGTTAAACAAGCCCCAAATTTGAAACTTTCGTTAAATTTGATTTCTAAACCATCAGATAAGCACCAATAGGTCGAGCTTTGTCTACTTCTGTACGCCCATTTTTTGAATAGACACGTATAACGTGTGGTAGGAATAAGTGTCACTGGCGTTATATGGCTATAGTCGAAAGGCTAAACCGCTTACAGGGGAACTTCACATAGGCGGAGCGTTGGGAGTAGTTACATAGGACTTGTTAAGTTGTACGTTGGGGAAACCCTCGCAGAGATACAGGCAATGTAACGACAGGGAGCGCGTGGAGCGAAGTGCAAGACTTTGAGTCCTTGTCTGCATAGTCAGCAAAGCTATGTGCGGATACGACCGATATACGTGGCTCCGAAGCCAAATATATACAGGTAAATCGGCGATACTTAGGGGATGTGTTATTTTTTTAAATGACCGCCCTTAGGGTGAGTATTGCCGAAACTCTCTCAACCGTTCACCAAAGCCAAAGCACGAAGTGCGACGCTTTGGGGGCGGGTTGAGAAGTTGAGAGCATTTGTTTTTTATATATTAAGAATAATTATTTTAAAAAACTATTACTGAAAGGAGTTAATAACGGTTGTGGGCAAAGACTTTTCCTGTGCATTAAACCTGTGTGTAACTCAACGTATAAATCTGTGATTTATGCGGAGTTATGCATAGTGTTTATGCATAGATCAGAAAAGGCGGTCGCTTGCGATTGTCCATAATCTTGTAACGACTCATCCAATACCGAACTAATCACAGATAGCCTTTGATCACATGCAGTCAATATTCTAGCGAATCTTGCCGGCCTGTAACCAACATGCTATTGTGATTAGAAGCCAGCATACACAAAGGGGACTTCGTCCCTTTTGTGCTACTGGGATCAGGGGCTTCACCCCCGACACCCCCGAAAACCGTCCAAAGAGAAAAATCATAGATTTTTTCTTTGGACGGTTACAAACCGAGGATCTGATTTAGGCATGACTAAAAAAGAAGTTTTCAAAAGACAAAAGGAAATCAAAATCCGTTTAACGGATGAAGAACATCAGGCTCTTTTAGACCGATGTACTACAGCTAGCCTTGCGAGTTGGATGCGTGAAACTTGTTTAAGTGAAAAACGTACAAAGCAAAGCAAAGTGATTGAAGTAGACCCAAAATTATTAAGACAACTTTCAGGCATTGGAAATAACCTAAATCAGATTGCTAGATTGGTTAATCAGCAAAGTAAAACAAGTTCAGCCATAGATCGTATAGCAATAATTACAGCTTTGTCAGGTATAGAGCGGGAGCTTCAGAGATTGCACAATGATCATAAAAATACATAGTCGTGGTGCAGGTTCGGGGCGTGGTCCCGTAGATTATTTACTTGGTAAAGATCGAGATCGGGAAGATGCACGGCTAGATCGTGGCGACCCTGAACAAATGATTCAATTAATTGACAGCACTAACTTTGCTCAAAAATATACATCGGGTGTTTTATCGTTTGCAGAGCGTGATTTAGACGAACACCAAAAACAGCAGATCATGGATAGTTTTGAACGTGTATTGATGCCAGGTATGGATAAAGATCAATACTCAATTCTATGGGTGCAGCACCAAGATAAAGACCGCCTAGAGCTTAATTTTGTTGTAGCAAATGTGGAGCTTCAAAGCGGTAAACGCTTACAGCCGTACTACGACAAGGCAGATCGTCCACGTTTAAACGCATGGAAAGACCTAGTAAACGATCATTACAAGCTACATGACCCTAACGACCCTCTAAATAAGCGTGAGTTATGTACTCCTAATGCTTTGCCAAAGCATAAGCAAAAAGCCTCAGAAATCATCACAGATGGACTTTTAAGCGTTGCTGAAAGTGGACGTATCCAAAACCGTGAGGATGTGATTAAAACGCTTGAATCCGCAGGCTTTGAGATTGCGAGAACTACGCCAAAAACAATCAGTATTAAAGACCCTGATGGGGGTAAAAATATTCGTCTTAAAGGAATGATCTATGAGCAAGATTTTAGATTTGGCAAAGAACTTCGAGCAGATATCGAACGAGCAAGCGAAAGATACAGAGCAAGTCGTAGTGACAGAGTTCAAGAAGCACGAGCAACGCTTGATCGACTTGTTAGAAGAAAATGCGAAAGCAATGAACTCCGCTATCCAAGAGCAGAACAGACGGTTACTGCCGACTATGTTAAAAACTTGGAGTATCGTAGCCATAGCCGTGATAACAGCCCTTTTAGTGATGTGGGGCATCCTAGCTTATCAGAGCTACAAAATCGGCAAGAACGCAGAGATTATCGCTCAGCAGAACTTAGCTATACAGGACTTAGCGAACAAAGGGGGCAATATCAAATTGAGAGACTGCATAGACAAGAAAGATCGCAAACGCTTATGCGTTTTGGTGAACAAGGACGCAGGGACTTGGCAGAATGGCAACCTAATGGTTCCAATGGGGTATTAATTGATGACCGAATTAGAAAAGCACTTACTCGAAGCCTTGGAACAAGCACAGGCGCAACAACAGCAGAGGGAAGCCGATTTACTCAAGATGTTCGAGAGTACCAAGCAAGAGAGTCAGAGCATCAGGGAAGCATTCAAGAAGCTTTTAGAGAGTATCAGCGAAACAGATCAGACCCGAAACGAGAGCTTGAACAAATTAGCTCGGCAAGTAAGCAACTTGAGCTTTCAAGTGCAAGACTTCAAGATACAAAACAAAGCCTTGATCGAGCAATTACAGGCATTAGAAATGCAAGTCAGCAAGTTAAAGAAATAAATCAGCCTAAAAAGAGTTATGGAATGAGATTTGGCAGATAACAATGTAAATTACATTTATTAAAGGAAATATTAAATAAAAACTTTAATATTTAATGACTAAAATTAAATAAGTGATAAAAAATGAAAAAACTATTCGCATTGAGTTTACTAGTATCATCGACATCAATCTTTGCAGCTTTACCTCCGTTTACGCCCCAAAACCTAGAAGGATTTAAAGGTATTCAAAGAGATAGTATGTCTCGTTTGAGGGTTAATCTAACAGTTTCTAGTAATAATGATGCTGGAGAGATTAATATTTCTAATTTCACTTTGTGTTCAGCAACTGCTTGTTGGAAAGCTGATGTTAATAAGTATATACCCGTTGTAAATAGTAGTACCACTAGAGGGCACCTAGTAGCAGATGTATTAATTCCAAAGAATGAACAAATTAGAGAAGTTTTCTTTGAACCGACTACAGGTAAACAGTCAATTGAAGGTGATTTAAAATTTAAAGAAGCAGTAAAAATTGATCCTGAATATCAAGGACAAAATTTATACATTGTTTTAGATAAAACCAATAAAGGAAATGGGGTATTCCGTTACTTCCCAGTAGCTAGTACTTCGCTACCTTTTAACCCTGAACTAAAATATTATCTAATTGATCCAAAGTTTAATCAGTCAATTAATTTGAATAGTAAAAGTACGATTACTTTTCCATCTAAATTCTTGGCTCAACCTCAACTATTCACTATTGCTGAGCATAACGTAGGTAAGAAATTTCCAATGCTTGATATATATCCTTATATCAAGGGAAGTAATAACCTCAAGATTAAGTTAGCCGAAGTGAATAAAGGTGCTAATACTAATACAGCGAATCAGATAGCAAAATCATTAAATTTTTCGGAAATCGATTCTACTGAAACTCGTTTAATTGAGGGATCTGATACTCCCAGTAGTGCCGCGCAAAAAGTCTCTATGGCTGCGGCTGCTGCAACTTGTGCATCTACAATAACCTCTAATTTAGCGAGTTATCGAAGCCTTGTGACAAGTACAGGGGTGGTAAAGATTTCAGCATGTGAAACTATTGCACCTAACATTCATATCGCTTTTATCAATTTAAAAGATAGTCGTGTTAAGTACGATATACCTGTATCAGTGGCAAGTACGGCTACAATACCTCATACATTAAATTTACGTAGAATCACAAGTTATACATCTGGAATTGCTTTAGTGAATGGTTTTACCTGGGATGGAGATAAAGGCTATCCAAATGGTGGACAAGGTACGGCTAAAGGTTTCCTAAATACTACTAATATTGTACGGGCCAGAAATACAGATGCAGCCCCCAATTTAACTAATAAACTAATTTTTGGAGTAAGTTCTGCAAAGGCATTAAGTTTTTTTGAGACAGGAAGTACCAGTTATAACTTTGGCAGTTATGGTTATAACTTAACAAGTAGTTCAACTTCAGTGGTTAAAAATGGGGTATGTGCTACAAGTACAGAAACAGACCGTTGGTCTGCAATTGGCGCAAATCCTGCAAATGGGGAAGTTGTAATGGTTTCTTCAACGTCGGCAGGAAGTACCAATGCTGCTGCA